>JAGACY010000413.1 GCA_017613855.1 Pseudomonadota bacterium | reverse complement strand
TGCGCACTCTTTGGCTGCAACAAATCAGTCAAAGCCCCCGAAACACCTGCAGATGCAGAACAAAAAACAGCTGCACTCTCGGATGAATGCACCGTCAAATGCCCAATGTGCCAATACGTCGACTATGCCGGTGATACACTTCGCCAAGCCGTCTCAGAGAGCGAACAAAAAAATTGGGATTATATGACGAATATTAATCCCGAAACCGAAGCAGCCGCCATGGCAAGCGACGAAAAACTGCTTTCTATACAATCTGAACTCATCGAAGAGGCCAATCAATTCAAAGCGGAAGACGCATCCTGCGCAGATCAGGTGCGCCAATGGAACAAAATCCGCACAGATACTGCCCTTCCTCCACCCAAGGATCCTGCAAAACGCAGCAGACTTGCCGAAATCAGTGCAAAACTTATCGGATACTATGGTGCCGCAACAGCCTGCGAAGGTGACAAATGCAAGAATATCGGCGAATTATCGGATATACTCATTAAAAGCCGAAACCCGGATGAGCTCAAAAAAGCATGGACAGGCTGGCACAACGCTTTCGATGATCAACGCGCACTCTACCAGGAATTCGCCAAACTCGGCAACGAAGGCGCACGCGACATCGGTTTTAAAGACCTCTCTGAAGTATGGCTCGCCGGATATGACATGCCTGCAGCTGAATTTCAAAAGGATATCCAGGCACTTTGGAAAGAATTAAAGCCGCTCTATGATTCATTGCATTGCTATGTGCGTGCTAAACTCGGCGAAGTCTATGGCACTGACGTCGTCCCGCAGGATAAGCCGATTCCCGCACATCTGCTCGGCAACATGTGGGCTCAGGAATGGAACAACATTTACCCCATTGTCGTTCCCTACCCCGATGCCCCAAACCTCGATCCTTCTCCCAAAATTGCAGAAAAACTCAAACCAGTCGAAATGGTCCAGCTCTGCGAGGATTTCTATCAATCCCTCGGTATGCGGCAGCTTCCAAAGTCTTTTTGGGTGAATTCGATGTTCGTCAAACCCACAGACCGCGAAGTCGTCTGCCACGCAAGTGCATGGGATCTCAATACACAGGGCGATGTCCGCATTAAAGTATGTATCGAGCCAAATATGGAAAACCTCATGACTATTCAGCATGAGCTCGGTCATATCTATTATTATTTGTACTATAACCACCTGCCTTTTGTATATCAAACCGGGGCAAACGATGGTTTCCACGAGGGAATCGGCGACACGCTCACACTCTCAATGACGCCCAAATACCTTCAGGAGGTCGGGCTTTTGGATAGTTTCGAGTCCAACAAAGAAACCACAATCAATCAGCAAATGCAGTCAGCGCTCGAAAAAATCGCCTTCCTGCCCTTTGGGCTGCTCATCGACGAATGGCGATGGCATGTCTTTGATGGGACCATTGCCCCCGAAAATTACAATGCCGAATGGTGGAAACTGCGCGAATCTCTCCAGGGCGTCTCTGCACCGGAACCCCGCGACGAAACCCACTTTGATGCCGGTGCCAAATACCATGTGCCCGGGAATACCCCCTATCTGCGCTATTTCATCGCTCGCATTCTGCAATTCCAGTTCCACAAGGCACTGTGTGACGCTGCCGGATTTAAAGGTCCTCTCTACGAATGCTCGATCTTCAACAGCAAAGAGGCTGGCCAAAAACTCATCAATCTGCTCTCCAAAGGCGCCTCACAACCCTGGCAAAAGACACTCGAAGAGATGACCGGATCGCCTAAAATGTCTGCCGCAGCCATGCTCGAATACTACGAACCCCTCAAAGCATTCCTGGATGAGCAAAATAAAGGCAGAACCTGCGGATTCTAGCATTTCATGATCCATGAAAATTATTAAAAAAAAACTGAAAGCACTCATTGCTCAGAGCCTGGACAACCATGAAGAAACACAGGCTCTGCTGCAAATCCATGCCGATGCCCTTCACCATTCGAAGGACATCGATTTCCTGGTTGATCTCAACAGACAATTCGATTTTGCAATAGATCATCCCGGAAAAAATACCACCAATGGTGAAGCTCAGCGATATGTAGCCCGAAAAGACTCGGGAGCGTTTTATACCCCTGACGATATTGTCAGATTTCTTGCCCGGAGCTGCATCGTTGAACCCCTAAATGCATATCCTCCCAGAGAAGCTTATAAACGCCTTAAAAACCTTAAGATACTCGATCCTGCCATGGGCACGGGGGCATTTCTCATTCGTGCGCTCGAATGTATGGTACAGGCAGGAAAACGCTTATCCATTAAAATAAGACATCAGGATATTACTTCTAATCTTCTGAATCATTTATACAATCATAATATAATCATTTCACATTCAAAGACGACAAATGCTGTTAAACGCAAACGGCAATCACTTCAAAATATATCGAACTTTCTTTTGCAGCACTATGCGATGCATTGTATTTACGGAATCGATAAAAATAATCGTGCAGTACAGATCGTTCGTCAGACGTTTAAACATATTGCCAATACAAAAGCTGAACAGTTTTTGTCTCATTTTGCCTGCGGCAATGCCATTGCGTCGCCGTTGTTCTGTCATCTCAATATCGATTTAAATTCCCCACACATTAATCCTGTTAATATAAAAGAGTGGTTTATTCAGCATCAGTGGCAGTTTTTAAAAGATGATTTCAATGAAAAAGGCGTTTTTGCACCTTTTCAGATCGAAAAAGCTTTTCCCGATGTATTCAGCGCTCATGCCTATGGTTTCGATATCATATTAATGAATCCTCCATGGAACAAACTGGTTCTCAATCGGCGTGCATGGTATCGATCTTTTCTCGATGAATCCAAATATAAAAATCGATTTGAACGCGCCGAAGCGGTTAAATTGCTCGAAGCAGACCTCGAACCCAAATGGCTGCAGTTCGAACATGAGAATACAGAACTGCGCAAACGCATTATACAAACATCTGCTAGAAAAATGTGCGGTCTGGATGCACACATTTCCGGACATATCGATGCCTATGCTATGTTTTTGGAACGTGCATGGCTGCTCACCAAAACCGGTGGTTACATTGGCGCTGTTTTGCCAAACGCCTTTTATGCCAATCACGGTACCGCCCCCGAACGCATGCTCATGTTTGAACATGCAAGGCCACATTTCTTATTCGGCTTTAATAATACAAAACGCATTTTCAGGGACGTCGCCTCCGGAATGCGTTTTTGCCTCTTAAAAACAGAAAAATGTACAGTCGTAAATCCTCTTGTAGAAACAGGATTTGGATATACTTCAGTCCATGAACTCAAAGCAGCACGGCATCATCATCAAACACAAATATGCCCCGCTGAAATCAGTCTCGGTAAACATGGTGCCATTGTTGCTGAAATTACAGATCATGCCGAAACGCAACGCCTTGCACAACTCGAAATGAATGCCGACAATTTCGGTCATTATATGGACCATCATCATATATCACTCGGGCAGGAAATTAATGTAACAATTTGTGCAAATTATATATTGGATGCTGCCGTTTTTTGCCCGTCTCATGCCGATGCACGCCTCGAACCTCTTCATACACAGCTGGCTCAAAAAGGACTGCTCGTCTTTCATGAAAAAGGGTCTTTTGCCGCGTATAATGCCGGTATTAAGGACAATGTGCGTTTCCTGTTTAATTATCAACAATTTATTCTCGACGGAAAATCACAGCAGCGCATTTCTGGAATGAATCATTATCGCATTGCATGCCGAAGCACCATTCATGCTGCCGAGTCAGAAAAATCCGTTTTCGCACTGCTCCCGCCCCAATGCGTCGTGGCAAACAGTGCACTTGTCGAAACGCGTCCGCACAATCGGGAACTCAAATACGCACTTGCAATGATGGCAGTCGCCAACACAAAACTCCTCAATACCATTGCACGACAATATATTAATACAAATTTAAAACTCTTTTTAATACGTCAGTTGCCTTTTCCGAAACTCAGTGAAAATGATATTGATCAGTTGGCTGCCGCTGCTTTAAAATTGAGTGTTCCCGCCTGTTTGTTTGAGCCTTTGTTTGATGAATATCACATCAAACCCGCCGAAACCTTCGAACGAACTTCTCTGATGAACGAAATTGAATCACTTGTGCGTACACGCTTTGGACTCAGACAGGAATAATTTTTTTAACGCGGGCTATCGGCTGCGCCGATACGCCCTGCGAACGCGGCTATCCTGACGGATACGCCGCGTTATTTTTCCACTACAAAAGATCGCTGTATCTACAAATTATATAAACAAATTCACATTGGCATTATCAGCCGCACCAAGGTAATAGCCAACACCGCCAATTTTAACGCCATCAATGAGTTCTTCCTGATGAATTCCCATGACGTCCATTGACATCTGACAGGCCACGAGTTCAATACCATTCTTAATGGCACTTTGAATGAGGGTTTCCAATGAATCGATATTTTTATCTTTCATCACTTTACGAATCATCTCTGCCCCCATGCCGAGCATGTTCATTTTTGAAAGCGAAAGTTTTTGACTGCCCTGAGGCATCATCTTGCCAAACATTTTTTCGACGAGATTCTTTTTTACATCAACTTTTTCTGGACGACGCAAAATATTTAATCCCCAAAATGTGAAGAACATGGTTACTTTTTTGCCCATCGATGCTGCGCCATTTGCAATGATAAACGAAGCCAGTGCTTTATCCAGATCCCCGCTGAATACAATGATGGTTTTACCATCTTTATCAACGGAATTCCCCGGACATGCATTTCCATCAATGCCCTTGCGAATCCATACCCGAATCAGACCATCCACCTTTTCTCGCTTTATCAGGGTATTCCCGGTTCCCTTGCACCATGAATCACAATCATGATAAAAACCAGCATCCGAAGCTTCAATCGCGACGACTTCACCTTCTTTCATCTTATCAAAATGTTCTTTTAACCGCATCAACGGACCAGGACAACTCAATCCCGTTAAATCGAGTTTGCTATCGGCATGGATTTCTGCATCCGAAGGTAAATTATTTTGTATATTATTTTGCTTGTTTAAAGTTTCCATAATTCTCCTGTTTGCAGCATCGATATCAAATTGCAGTGCCGATGCCAGTTTAAAGCCACCTGACAAATTGCGAACTTTATAACCATTCTGCTTAAGAATGCGTTCTGCATAATAGCCGCGCAAACCAACCTGACAGTAGACAATCATATCATCTTTTTTATGAAGCTCTTTCAAACGGCTTCTTAAGTTATCAAGCGGAATATTTACGGCTCCATCCAAATGACCATTCTGAAATTCGAGTTCGGTTCTCACATCTATAAGGCGTGCACCATTTTGAGTGCATCACCCAAATCACGATATTGTATATTCTCCGAAACCCCATCGAGTATATCTTCAGCCATATAGCCGACCATATTCACGGGATCTTTGGCCGAAGAAAATGGCGGTGCATAACACAATTCCAAAGACATCAGATCCCTGACATTCGCCCCCTGACGAATCATCACTGCGAGTACATCGATGCGCTTATCGACACCACTCTGCCCCACACTTTGAGCACCGAGTAATTTGCCTTTTTTGTCAAACAATATCTTAAGTGTAAGCTGTTGAGCACCGGGATAATAATTCGCATGAGAAAATGGATGCGCAATAACACTCAGATAATCGATTTTATCATTTTGCAGAGCGCGTTCATTTCTGCCTGTTGACGCTGCTGTCAGGGAAAACACTTTAATGATAGATGTCCCCTGCAGTCCCCGGACACTCCGGTTTAAACCACAAATATTATCTGCAGCAAGCCGCCCCTGGTGATTAGCAGGACCTGCAAGTGCCAATGTCATGGGTGATCTATCTTCCACCCTAAACAAAGAAATGGCATCACCTACTGCATAGATATCTTTGGCACTCGTCTGCAGCTTGTCATCTACTTTTATAAAGCCGCGTTTGTCCAGTTCTACACCGCTGTCTTGTAAAAATGATGTATCAGGCTTCACGCCAATAGCCAGAACGACAAAATCACTCCTAAGCTCGGTACCATCGGCCAAGGTTGTTTTGACAGATTGTTCTTCTGAATCAAACTGTTTCACACCATTATTTAAAATGAGACGAACGTCATTTTCTACGAGTTCACGATGTAAAAAAGCGACCATATCCGAATCAAATGGCATCATAATCTGAGGCGCAGCCTCGACGAGAGTAACATTCAATCCACGCTTTTTCAGGTTCTCGGCAACTTCTACACCGATAAAACCGCCTCCGATGACAACCGCCGATCCATTCGATAAAACCGATTTATCTGCAAACTTTTTTAGTAAATCGGCATCATTTACACTGCGTAAACTAAAGATTCTCGGATTATCAATACCGGGAATACCAGGACGCAGAGGCTTCGCACCAGGCGCAAGCAGCAAAGCATCGAATGATTCTTCATACGTTGCATTGGCATCCTGAATCGTCACCTTTTTCTCTTTTGCATTCACTGCAATAACTTCTGATTCAACGCGTACATCGACATTAAAACGTGCACGAATACCTTCGGGCGTTTGCACCAGCAATTTCTTTCTGTCATGGATGGTTTCCCCCACATAATAGGGCAAACCACAGTTTGCAAAAGAAACATATTTTCCTCGTTCAACCATAATGATGGTGGCTTTCTCGTCCAGTCTTCTCATACGTGCTGCCGCCGTTGCACCACCGGCTACCCCACCGACAATAATAATTTTTCTGCCCATAGATGTATCCCTTCTACTTTCTCAAACACAAATAAACCAACCTATACGGTTGCCATTTCCTTTTAAATATCGTTTTTTATGCATGCTGTAAAACAATATTGGCTAAACACGTACCTCTCCCCAAAATGGCTCTGTTGTACGAGAGTGGATATGTTGTTCGTTGATAATAGCCATTCTGGCTTGGAGCTCAGTTCATATCCAGGTTGATTTAACAGAGCCAAAATATTGCCTCATTGACATTCTATAATTTGTGAGCTACCCTAAAATGCGCTCAGACCGTTGAAGAATCAGGTTTGTTGAGAACAAAAGGGGGATTTCTATCCAGTTTCAAAATAAGGAGTCATTATGAAAAGAAAACATCTCACAATATTGTATCTGGCTTCTTTGGCATCAGTTTCTTTTATGGCCTGCTCCGACGATAAAAAAAATGAAAATACAGAACAATCACAGGAACTCAAATGTGATGCAGGCAAACTCTATGAAATCATTGGTGAGGAATGGAGTTTAAAAGAAGACTGCCAATATGGATGTGAACAAAATGCATGCCTGGCTGCTCCCTCAGCACCGAGCGATGGAGACTTAAAGTGCGAAGATGGAAATTTATACAAATTCTCCGATGGGGAATGGAAAATCGAAGAAGAATGCACCAACGGATGTGAACAAAACGCATGCCTTACGGATACCGAGTCACCTAAAGACGGTGATTTGAAGTGTGAAGATGGAAATTTATACAAATTCTCCAGTGGTGAATGGAAAATCGAAGAGGAATGCACCAACGGATGTGAACAAAACGCATGCCTTACAGAAACCGAAACACCTAAAGACGGTGATTTGAAGTGCGAAGGTGGAAATTTATACAAATTCTCCAGTGGTGAATGGAAAATCGAAGAAGAATGCACCAACGGATGTGAACAAAACGCATGCCTGCCGGGATGCAAACTCGCTGGCACCTATGAGTGTTTCGATGATAACCATCAATCACATTTATGCCAAAACGATGGATCCTGGGGAAATTCCGAGGATTGTCCTTATGGATGTGATGACATGACCGGAAAGTGCAAACCCATGTGTGTCGAAAATGACAAAAAGTGCGATGGCCCAGATGGTCTGACCGGCGATAAAGTTATCGTTTGTAAAGAAGAAAACTGGCAAACCGTCGAAACCTGCTCATCAGGATGTGTTTCGGGGGACTGTAAAACGACCTGTACACCGGACGGAAGTTTAACCTGTTTAAATGGCAACCTTATGAAATGCCACCAAAATTGGGAACTGAATTCTACCTGTCCCAATGGTTGTGATGAAGAACTGAAACGCTGCAAGCCTGACTGCAGCATTCAAGGCGAAACCAAATGTGAAACAGATGGAACATTGCTCATCTGTAAAGATGATTTTACATGGAAAAAGACAAGCTGTGCTCATGGATGCTTCAAAAAAGGAGGCGTCAGCCAATGCAAGCCAGACTGTGAAAATATCAATGAAACAATCTGTGCAGACGATTCCTACCTGAATACCTGCAGTGAAGATTATACCTGGATACCGTCCCTATGCCCCAATGGCTGCAAAAACAAATCCTGTAAACAATGCCAAAAGCCTGGCGCTTTTTGCCAGGGCTCCTCACTCGCCAAATGCAGCAATGATTTTATGCAGACCGTCACGGAATGCCCCAATGGTTGTTATGATAACGCAAGTGCATCGTATTGCAAGGAATGCCAAAAGACAGGCGCAGCCTGTGATGGCAATAACCTCGTCACCTGTACATCTGACTTTAAGAAAAAAACAGAGACCTGTCCCAATGGATGCTATAACGGAGCCAAAGTTCATTACTGCAAAGAATGTTCGGAGGTTGGCAGCAAATGTCTCGACAGCAAGACACTTCAAACCTGCAATTCTGATTTCACGCTGACAGAAACGCCATGTGAACATGGCTGTGTGACAAATGGTACTACCAGCAGCTGCCAGGGACAGGGGGTGATATCGTTCGTCGGTCTGTCCAGTTCGGTTTCGGGAACCACGATTACAAATGCCGAGAACGCTGTATTTAATGTTGTTTATAAAAATTCTGATGGTACTGTGGATTTATCAAAACTGAATGCGGAATCCGCCGACACCGCCTGTCTCAAACTCAAGTCATCCAGCAACCATGGCAGCGATTATAAAGTATTTACATTTATGCCTGCGACCCCAAACAAGGAATGTTCGACGAAAGTGACATTTACAGCCGAAAATGCCGATCCCATAAGCGAAAAAGTCAATGTAACATGCCTGATTGGTAAAAATGACAGTAATGAATGTATTGGTAGAGTTACATTGAATCCACTGGGACTCTCGTTAACCAATGCGCATGACGATTCTGTCACCTTCACTGCCAGCTTCGTAAACAATGTCGGAGATGCCGTTTCGACGACGTTCAAATCCAGTACCGAAACCCCGGAATGCGTGACAGTTTCACCATCAACCGGTACCGGCTCGACATATACTTTTACAATAACATCTCAAACGAAGAAAAGCTGTTTTGGCTCAGTCAAAACCACAGCAAATAACCCGGAAGGCAGATATGGGCACCTCACAGCAACAGTAAACTGCGTGCTCGGCAACATGGGCTCAAGTGGTGAGTATGCATGCAAAGGCGCTCTCACAATGTACCGTGATAGTGAGCTTCAGCACAAGCTTTACACACTTTCGCTGGAAAGATCACAAACGTCCAATGTATATATCGACTTGCGCAATATATACAATGCCCCCGATTCAAGTGTAGTAAAAGCGACATCAAGCGATACAAGCTGCTTCACTGTTTCGTCAGGAGCCACCATTGGCGCAAAATCTTTTACTATTCATGCCAACAGCTCAAAAACCTGCTCGGCTAAACTGAATATGGAATCGCCAAGCATCCCAGGCGCAACAGCCGAAATACCGGTGAATGTCAATTAAACCTTCCCAACACATTTCCACGATACACGATATCAGTGCGTTAGAATATAAAAGCGCCCCCAAAAGGGGGCGCTTTTATATCCTAACGCACTGATATCGTGTATCGTGGGTATGTGTTGGGAAGGTTTAATTGACATTCACCGGTATTTCGGCTGTTGCGCCTGGGATG
>JAGACY010000412.1 GCA_017613855.1 Pseudomonadota bacterium | reverse complement strand
GCTTCGCCGCCTTTGCCACCACAGCCTCCGCTTCCACCGGATGAGGCCAGGCACCAGTGATTGGATGACCAATAACCCATCCAGCAGTAATCCACACCGCCACCGCCACCGCCGCCGCCGGGCTGGCCATAGTGACCTCGTGCTTTGGAACGATTGCTCATGACAGACACCTGGGAACCACTCACGTTCCAAAACAGTTCTGTATACTTATTTTCACCGACAGCACCATGCTTTCCGCCGCCGCCGCCTTCACCAAAAGCCACAGCATCGGCAGGATCGTTATTCCTAACGTGGTCATCTGTAAACAAATGCGGCCCACCAAACCCCCCTTTGCCAAGTTTTCCGTATTCATTGTCTCCCAGATTTTTCCATTCACCATCCACTTTTTTTCTCGGTGGGAGCGCTTTCTTGCCCGATCCGTTATACCAGGTTCCGTAGTTATGTACTTGGGTGTGCGCATAACCGCCCATGCCGCCCGTACTCTGCGTCACCCTATTGGGCTCCAGACCGTAGCCGCAATTCATGTTATCCAGGATATAGGAGTCTTGTGAATAAACATCGCTATAAACGTATTCCTGCCCTTTTCTATTTTTAATTGAATAGCAGATGTTACTGTCGTTGGGATCTTTGTCATATTTGTCACAACCACGGCTATAGTTGAAATCAGGATATGTGCCGTTGCCGGAATTAAAGTTATCGTTTTCCTTAGGAATACGCCACGAATATCCCTGTGCCCAGCCATACGTACCATTGGTTTCCTGCCCTGGTGTATCCGAGCTGTTATAAGAATAGCCTTCTGGCGCAGTGACCGTGATAGTCGTATTATCAAGCGTCAGAGCAGAGAATCCCCTATAATAGTAACGGGTACCGTTGATGCCAATCAATGTGACACCATCGGCAAGCGCCTTGTTATTTGGCCTGCTCTCCTGTTCATTGATTTTGCATTCAGAATCACTACATAATGCCTCGGAGGAAAGCGTAAGATTAACATTGGTCAGACGCAAGGACAGATCGGACCCGTCAACGAGAGAATAGACGCGCCGATCATTTTGCGGTCTGACAGTCCAGGTAATACTTGTTTGAGCATTGCCAGTGTTTTGCCAATAATCACATTCTGTCGGCATGGCACAATTTGAACTTGGCGTTCGGGTAAAACCGCCGAATATTCTAAAAACTTCTTCTGGCTTCTGCATTTCCGAAGGCGATGCAATTTCATAGTCGACTTTAGTCCCGTTTACTTTTTCATGCCAAAAACTGAACAGATATCGGTTGGCATCAAATTTGGCATTTTTACGATACTGGTCGACGAAATATCTATGCACAGCATACGCACTAATAAAATGCTCTTTAGATACATGGCCGGCTTCATCCGGATATTCCTTCGCATTCGGAATATCCAAGTTCTGAAGTTGCTTGATCATGTCATATTCTGGCATGTAAATGGGGGAAGGATAAGAGCCTTGGGCATCTGCAAAGCCCGGCGTATAATCGATTGCGTCACTGGTTAATAATATATCATGATAAAATTCATATTCTGAATCTTTTGCTATCCTTACACCATTTTGTCCACCGTTTATGGCCATATTAATCGAGTTGCACGGCGTAACAGTGCCAAAGGGGGCATCATATTTACAGGATGCATCAGACGGTGTCTGGGTACTCGTTCCCTGTTTTGTAGAAACGACAAATGTCGTATGAAGGATATCATAATCAGCACCATCGCAATTGGAATCGATGCCATCGCCATAAAAATCATATTTTCTTGGTTTGTATATCGGCATGCAATATTTTTTATAAGACAAATTGCCACTGCTATCTTGAACTGCCTTTGTCTTTTGAATACCAAGACGACAGAGATTAATCGAATGATCTGTATTTTCAGCAACATTAATAGAATAGGTGCTGTCATCGAGATATGCATTGTATGGAATCTCATTGCCGTTAAATTCTCCAGATTCAAGATTCGCGGATGGATGATTCTCTTTAAAGATACATGGTACCCACGCATCTTCATCGGTGAGCCCATTGCAGTTATTGTCTATACCGTCAATATCAAACTCGACTTTGTTATCAGACTTCTCGACGATGCCGTCCAGAGTGCCCTCTATCTCTGCATCACACGAAAGCGCGTAAGACGTTTTCATAGTACATAGCTGACCACAAAGCAGAAAACATCCTACTGAATCTTTTCCTTCTGCATTACATTCAGCAACCGAACCTTCGCAGCGTGAATTGTCACAACGGCAGAACTGGAACGAACTCAGGTCTGAAGTATAACGAATATAATCTTCCTGCTTTGGATTTTCGCCATGATTGGCCTCGGTAATGATAAATGCCTTATTGGCTTTGGTGGCACATCCGCAGTTTTCACTGCCGGCAATGCATCTTTCAGCCGCATTCGGCTTACAAATGACCGTTCCCCCCTCATTGCAGACCGATCCACTGGGATGGTAATTAGTGCATTCGGCACCGGTTTCGTGCTGTGTACCTTGCACCGGATCGATCCACGAATTGGGCTCATTGAGGCCCTCGGGAGTGGCGTCACAGTAAGGGTTCGTAAGGTAAGTGATGGATTCACCATTCTCAGTACTATGTTTAACCGTAAAAGAAGCGCATGTCTCTTCGTGATCTTTGCACCAGGTTGAGCATTCATCATGTTCGTTGGACAAAAGAATTTGCGATCCATCGTTATCTACGCCGTCACACTTTTCGACAGCCAGTGGATTAACTGCGGGGGCTTCATCATCGCTGTCGTAACAGTCCGGGCGTAACGCAGTGCATTCGTCATCTTTACAGGCGCATTCGCCGTCTGTGCATGCAAGCCGTTTTCCACAGGGGAGGACGTATGAAATGGTGTTCAGGAGATCGCCTTTTTCGTCTTTTACTTGTTGGGTCGTGTCCGAAAGATGAAGTGATTTCCAGTCCTTGTTAGCCGTATAGCAAAAATCGGTATCATTGCTGCAACAAATGACTGTATTGCTGCCATCCAGGATAATTTCAGCCGGTTTATCGTCTGTTTTGGATGCAATGGACGCCGATTTGTTAAGGATCGGAAATCCGTCGCCATCGGCATCGCGGGCATAAATCAAGGCGGCAGCGTCCTTCCCCGTCCGGACCAGCGAAGCACGAATCAACAAATCTTCTTTATTGTCGAGATTGAGCAAGCTGTCTTCGAGCAGTGCCGTATTGCACTTAGCATTGCCATCGCAGTCGCCATAGCCAAAGGCACACTGTTCCACGCATTTAAACTCGGGAACTTCGGTATCGGCAGATGCGGTTTTGTACCACTCTGCTGCGTCTATGCCATCGACTGTCGAAACACACTGAATCTCAATTTGTGAACTTTTGGGTGTATTGCATGCTTCACCACATGCATTGCAGTTTTGTGAGTTACCCAGCAATTCAAAGCGATCAATATAACCATTGCAATTCAAATCTTTGTACAGCGGATTGCCTTTATTATCGGAAATATCGTCACAGGTCAGCGGCTTTTGATAATAGGCATTGGGATTGTCCTCATCGCAGTCAATACCTTCAAGTTCGCAATGACCATACCCCGCACCGTCACCGTCATGGTCGTAACACGAGGTACAGGTTCCGCCAACGGGCATGCAAACCTTTTGGGCACCTGAGGCCCCTTTTGCGTTTTCACAACTAAACAAAAACGGGCACGCTTTCGATGCATCATCGCAAGGTTCCAGACACATTCCCTCATAGAAAGCCAGACCGGCAGCCTTGCAATCCGCCTCAGACGCTGTACACATTTCGGTATGATAGGGTTCTTCCACATTCGGACGGCACAAAGCAGCAAAAGGCGTTTTCTCTACTTCATCCGGTTCGAGTTCAAAAGGCAATTTCCCTGATGTGGGATAACTCAAAATGCCCTTGGCAACGACCTGGCATTCCCAACCCATAGGACATTCTTTGTCAATTTCCTTGGTGCATTCATAGGAACAGATACCCACCATCGTTTTCGGTCCAAGGTCAACTTCGGGGTGGATCATATTGTAATATTCTGCATTGATACGTTCATCGAGCAATGTGACTGGAATCGGATTGTTCGTATTGAAAGTCTGTATCTCGCCATTCACTTCCATCTGCATCTCTTTGGACGGCGTGAGATAATACACGCACTGACCGGACAGACAGTCTGCCTGGTTGTTGCACAAATCCCAGAGCAGTGTTTCGGCCTTACATCTACCACGAACGCAGTTTTGTCCTTCGGGACACTCAGGATCGCATGCAGCGCTGACGCACTCCCCATTGCTGCACATCTGGTTATCACCGTCGCAGTCGGAATCTTTCTCGCAGTTTTCATCTTCGGGACCAGGCCCAGGCCCCGGCCCGGGAGGCTCATCCGGGAAGAAACACTGACCACCAATGCATACGCCGCACCGACCGTCGATGCAGGTCTGCCCCTCTGGGCATTTGGGATCGCAGGTATCTTCATGGGGTGTGGTTTGCTTTTGACATACACCATCCACACAGGTTTCATCTTCTTGGCAATCACAAGTCGAATCCTGAGGTGTCGGGTCCTGTGATTCGGATGAGTCATCGCTACACCCATACATACACAAGATACACGCCAATATAAGAAGGTTACGCTTTTTCATATCATCGTCCTTATCAAATCTTTTTATATGCCAACGGAAGAGAGTAGAAACAGATTAGAATGATTTCAGCCATGGGATTGAAATGGTTTCACCATTAGGTTCGGTGATATCCAACAATACAGAGGACCATGGGGTTTCGCAGGATTCGCTGGACATATCTTCACAGCCCGAAAGTGTCTGATCGACCGTGACGGACATCGACGGCTGTAAAATCAAATCGGTAATATCTGGTGCAATGCCAGGGAATAATGCCCGCAGGCCATCAAGTGTAGTGAGTTCAGAGGGATAGAGCGACCAATCGGCATCGGCAGGATCACGTTTGAGCCAGTAAACACGATCAATGTCTTTCGACCAGTCCAGACGGTAGGTCTTTTTGCCATTTTCACCATCCATAGACTGAAGATAGAGATCATCCTTGCCAATTCCTGACAGCGCATGCGGATAATTGTGAATTATTTTAGCGTCCGTCGGCCTGCCCGTTTCACTGTCTACCTCTGTATATTTACTGATGCGCATGGCCGAAAAGATATTCTTCAGATGGATATTCTCACCGCTGCCATTGTAAAACAGACCCGTTGCCACTGTCTCTTTCATGTTTTCCACGTCATAATTATCTGCATTGGCCTTGATATAGACATCTGCATAAATACTCATGTTTTCAACACTGGCATTCGAATTGAGCGTGTGAATACCATTTACACAGGCATGCTCCCATTTACTATTGGCGGATAAATTCTGTTCCGCTTGTAAATGATTGATTCTGACAGCAACCGAATCCACAGCACCTCCAACCTGTTCAATCATATTCACTTGTTGAGCCCCCACGAGATTGTCCATGATAACCTTGACCTTCGAAAGCCTGGAACCTTCGTCGATTGTGCCAGCAACGACGTTAGCGCTTTGAGCAACGACATTTTTAAAGGATGCAGTAATATTTTGTACCGTCGAATTGCCATGCAACCTACTAATGGTATTAAAATACTTTGTCTTAATGTTTCCAGCCGTCACATGAGCTTCGTTAATCGTAAGATTCTTGCCTCCTGACAATACATTAAACGTCGAATCGTACGACGAATTTGCTTCGACATCCTTGAGATTGATCGTAGATTTGCCCAATAAATTATCTTCACCACTTAAACCTGCTAGTATCATAAAAGACGAAGCTACCACATTACCCATGTTGACTTCGATTTCCGGTATTCGTACAGAAGCAGAGGTATTACTATTACGACCAGTAATAATTTTCAATTTGCTTGTTTTAATATCCCCTGCACGGAATGTATATTTACCCGTCATATCGAATTGTGAAAGACCGAACGCCAAGCCGGTAAAATCAGAACCTGTCCAGAAAACATCACCAAATCGAACAGACAGACCATTTTGAATACGACTATTTTCGATCACTGCTGCGACCGTAGCAAAGTCAGCTTTTGAACCTGAATACCCAATCCAATGTATATCAATTGTGGGGACGTCAACAATGCTATTGTAGATACGTTGTGCTATGACGTTGGAGTCACTGTAACCTGAAGTATAGGAAAGAAAATAATCCGGTACAGTGAAAGTGATCTTCGACACCACACTCTTCGATATTTCATTAAACAATCCAACAAAATAGTCAGAAGCGATATTGCCCTTAAAACGGATGTTGTCAAATGCACTGGAACCTTCTGCTGTTCCCAGAATTCCTCTACCACCATGAATATTGCCAATAAATCGAACGGACTCTAAGCCAGAATGACTGATATACCTTGATGCAAACCAGTTACCGTCTCCTCGTTTATTATAATTAAATGAGATATTCTTCAGTGTAGATTCTCTCACTTCATCGAAGAAAGATGACTCCAGTGAACAGCTCTGATTATCACTGTTTTTGACAAAAATGCGGTGCGATTGCCCATCGAATTCTGTTTGATAAAGAGAGAGAGGATTCCATGACATCACGCATGGTGCATCGGTAATCTGAAACGGCTCATAGTCACTTTCACCAGGCACCATAAGCACTTCAGTGGATGTATTGTCATCGTTGGTAATCGTTTTTTTATAAGGTGCCTCGATGGGCTCAAACGGCTTGTCCGTTAATTCTTGAATATCAGCGAGATTGATATCGCGCATCAGGCGGACATGGAAAGAGTAAGCCGGTTTGGCTACGCAGAAGTTGACACCATCCCCGAATGGCCTGCATTCGCCGGCATTACAGTCAATTGCCTCCACACGACCATCAACACATCGCAGTGTCGATTTCTTATCCGTCGAACAAATCTCGACAAAGGTCGAAGCATCGCAGCAGTCATTGGGTTGTGGGGGTGCGCTAGGGTCTGCTTCGCGGCAGAATTTACACTCACCGTTATTGCATCCACCGCCACATGCTCTGATGTCGAGTTTGCCATCCTTGCATTCCATAAAGTAAGTGTCATCTTTGCATTGATTGGGATACGAACTGCTGCAGCAGTCTCCCGACTCAGTTGGGGTATTCGCCGGACGGCAGCTACGACAATTGCCGTTGGCACAGCCGAACTCGCATCCACCCGTTCTGATGTAATTCTGCCAGTCACAATATTGTACGGTATTCTCATCCGTACAGGTGTTTGACCATGGAGCCTGTCCTTCAAGGCCACAACATGCGGGATCGTTGACATCATCACAATCCATAAAAAGAATAATGACAATAGAATATCCCGGTAAATCTTTGCGCAACCGGGGAAAATCCGAGGCATGCCAGACTTCAAACACGCGCGTGCCATCGGGATCGGTCACGTAGTTGCAGTCGGCATCTTCCTGTGTCGTGACATTGGGATTGTAGGGACAACGATCCTGATCGTCCGCAACACCGTCGGCATCCCAGTCATTGGGCAAAGCCGCTTCGCATTTGTTTGCAACACAACGTTTACCGCCCAGACAGTCGGCATTCTCAAGGCATTCGTAACAGTGGTTATCAGAAAGATTGCATTTCTGATCGCCATCGCAGTCGTAATCCTCGGTACACTCCAGCTTGCAAACGTTATCGAGGCAGAGTTCATTACCTGAACAATCTTTGGAATCAAGGCACTGCACGCAGCCTTTCTCGCTGCATACCGGGGTGTCGCCACTGCAATCAGAGTTATCAGAACACGGGGGGACACATTTGTTATTCTTGCACACCAAAACGCCCTCGCAATGTTCATCCTCGGCGCAGTCAATACAGTTATTGAACTGGCAATATTTTCCTTCGCCGCAATCCGAATTTTTACGGCAGGACACGCAAGCGCCATCCAGGCAGGCTCCCTCGCGGCAGTCCTCATTCACTTCACAGCCGGTGCGGCACTGCTGCTGTACACAGTTCATGTCATCGGGGCAGTCCTCATGCTGTGTACATTCAGGCACGCAATGATTTTCTTTGCACTTGAGCGGATTCTCGCAATCATCATCCACCGTGCATTCATTCACGCAGTGATAATCCTTACAAATCATGCCATCGGGACAGTCGACGTCTTCGGTTTCTTCAATACACTCGACCTTACAGACATTGTCACGGCATACCTGTTCATCATCACAGTCGACGTCTTCGACGCATTCAAATTTACAAACCCCATCCGTACAGATCTTGCCATCTGTGCAGTCGAAATCATCCATACATTCCAGCGCGCATCGGCCTTCATCACAGATTTTTCCGTCGGTACAGTCATAATCGAACTGGCATTCATAAGTACAATGATGATCGCTGCAAATCTTGTAATCGTCGCAATCGGTATCTTTGTAGCATTCGTAATCGCATTGGCCTTTCTGACATATTTTCCCGTCAAAGCAGTCTTCGTTGGATTCGCATTCGGGTTTGTCGTCTGCTTCGCATTTGCCTGATTTGCATACCTTGCCGTCAGTACACTCCGCATTGGATTCGCACTCTGGCTTGTCGTCTGCTTCACATTTGCCCGATTTGCAAACTTTGCCGTCCTTGCAGTCAGCATCCTCGGTACACTCGGGGGCAGGCTCCGACTTGGGTTCACACAGATTCGTCTCGGGGTTGCAGGTTTCTTCTTCGGTGCACATGTTATCGCATGGCGTGGTTTCGTGACTTCCGCTCTCTTCGCACCCATAAAAAGAAAACGCCGAAGTTGCCGCTATTGCAAGTATATAAGAAAAACGTGATGACCTCATAAAAGCTCCTTATTTACAAAGTTCATACTTTTAATATTTAAAGTATTAAAATGATTTCAACCATGGTATTGATACGGTTTCACCGTTGGGTTCGGTTATATCTAACAATACAGGTGACCACGGGGTTTCGCATGATTCGCTGGACATATCTTCGCAGCCCGAAAGAGTCTGTTCGACCGTCACGGACATCGACGGCTGTAAAATCAAATCGGTAATTTCTGACGCAATACCGGGGAATAATGCCCGCGTGCCATCAAATGAAGTGAGTTCAGAGGGGTAGAGCGGCCAATCGACATCGGAAGGATCGCGTTTGAGCCAATAAACGCGATCGATGTCTTTCGCCCAATCCAGACGGTAGGTCTTTTTGTCATTATCCCCGTCCATAGCCTGAAGATAGTAATTATCCGCACCAACGCCTGACAGTGCATGCGGATAATTGTGAATCACTTTGGCGTCCGTCGGTCTGCCCGTTTCACTGTCTACCTCTGTATATTTACTGATGCGCATGGCCGAAAAGATATTCTTCAGATGGATATTCTCACCGCTGCCATCGTAAAACAGACCTGTTGCCACGGTCTCTTTTACGTTTTCCACATCATAATCATCTGCATTGGCCTTGATATAGACATCTGCATAAATACTCATATTTTCAACGTTGGCATTTGAACTGAGTGTGTGAATACCATTGACGTATGCACGATCCCATTTATCTTTGGCAGATGAATTCTGAACTGTCTGTACATGATTAATCCTGGCTACGAGCGAATCTACAGTTCCTCCCAACCAATCAATCAAACTTATGTACTGAGACCCAAGAAGACTGTCCATTGTAAATTTGGACTTCAAAATTTTGGAACCGTTGGTAATGTTATGGGAAACAATAAAGGCGTTTCCAGCGGAAACATCTTTATAGGATGCAGTGAGTTTTTGTATCGTTGAATTTCCCTCTATCCTCCAGAGTGTGGCAAAAGTTCCACCCACATTCACATTCCCTGTCGTTACACGGGCTTCGTCAACTGTCATATTCGTTCCACCAAGCAGCGCAATAAAACGATTAGCTATGACATCCTTCATATTGACCACAATTTTGCGAAATACATTATTTTCACCTTTGAGACTATCTAATAAACCTTCATACTCTTTGCATTCCAAATTCCCTAAGCTGACATCAATATCCGGAATACGTACAGATTCAGGGATATAGCTGATACTACCCCCAAGAATTTTAAACTTACCTGCTTT
>JAGACY010000411.1 GCA_017613855.1 Pseudomonadota bacterium | reverse complement strand
ATCTTCAAAATCGTGAAATTCAAAAGTAGAATAATGAACGGCATGGTCTTTATATAAGATATCATCAATATAATAATGCGTTTGTGCACATGTATAGACTTCTTCAAATGTTTTTGCTTCTCTATTGTACACGGCTTTACATTCGGCATTTTCAGCATCAACAGAGTGATGCCCCACGCATAGACAGTCGCCGTCGGGTTTGGTACATGTTATCTTGTTGTTGATACATTCATATCCCTCGGATAGCAGCATTATCTTGTCACCATAAAGTGCCATATCGTAATCGCGCTTGCCACTCCACTCATCGAAATGTAATACACATGAGGTATTGGGCGGCAGTTTCCTGTCGCCACACATGCACTCACCATCTGGTTTGCCACAGACAATTTTATCATTGACACAAAGATGACCTTCTGTGCGCGGCATTATCTTATCACCGCAAAACGTTTCAGCATCACGATCAGAAATCTGTTTACAGTATGTATTTAACGGTAATTTTCTGTCGCCGCAAAGGCATCCATTGATTTCATCCGCACATAACCATTTTTTAGTTTTTGCGTCACAACGATAGCCTGTAATATTATCTAATCGATCGTTTCCGCATGCGATCCATTCTCTTTGCGGATCAACATGACAGACAGCATTCTCCGGAAGTTTCTGCCCATTGCAGATGCAGTCATCTGTACTGCATGCTTTCACAAAATACTCATCGCTAACGCTTGGATAATTTTGGGGAATCCATTCACCCCACACGGCATGTTCTTTTCCATTCAGATCAATATAGCAATGCGCATTGGCAGGAAGCTGCCGGTCATCACATTGACACGACTTGCCCGGAGCGCATTTCCACATATAATCTTTCGCGATATAATCATCATGCGCTGGTTTCGGTTTGTATAAAAACTTTCCTGCAACGAAATCGAGGTAACACGTCCCATTTGCGCAAAATGCACCTGCCGGACACGTCGTATTGCCGCACAGACATGTAGAAGAATCCTGGCTTTCCGAACACTGCCACAAGAAGAATATGGACTCCGGACATCCCTCCGATGAACTGTCGTATTGAACATAAGCATAGTTTCCGGATTCAGGCTTGTTGAATTCTATATTTAAAAGATTTTCTTTGCATACTTCAGCATCTTTAGGTGCCCGACCTTCATTTCGACAATGACACCCTTCCGGACGATTGCAGACAATATGGTTAATGATTGAGCTCGATCTGGTTGTCGTCATGTCATCATCACATTCACTGCCCTGGAGTTCTACGAACTGATAATCCCCAAACCCCTGGTAAATTTTGCCTTGATAGTAACAATGACCAAAAGCACAGTATTGATTCTTCCCGCACAGGTGTTCACCACATTCGCAGTTTTCTGTTGGACAGTATTTAACATTTTCATCTGTCGCATGCCGGTTTTCACAATACCCCCACAAAGACATATTGTGACCGTCTGATTTGGCAACCAGGTAATCATCATCTTCCAAATGCTGTCCTGGTGAACATGTTACATTATACGAATCCTCATGTTCACCACCGTTGAAGTAGTGACTGCATCCATTCGGCGCGTAGCATATCCATCCGTCATCAGTACATTTGCTTTTATCAAATTGTTCTGCCGGCAGTCTCTCTCCGCCGCAATAGAGATCATTTCCACGGGCGCGCACGCCCCTGGGAAGCGTTATTGTTTTTGTACTGCCGGAAGTTGTATAATTAATCGCTTCATTTTTGGGATAGGCTGTTCGTGGATTGTAGGTATATTTGCAGGATTCTGCTGCACATTCCCAGTAATCGCCATTGTCAACGACTTCCGCCGCATCCAGCCGCGTTGGCTCCATCATGATGTCGTGATCAAACTTCGTTTTGCAGCGGTCTTTCACACAATATTCATCGCGAAGGCATGTATTTTCACCACATTTGCAGTTTGCCGCCCTGCATTGACCATTCGAATATCCATCGGGGTATTGTTTGGGAAAAAGGTAAACTTTTTCGTAATCCGTGTGTGCTTTATACTCATTGACATCATATTCCCGGATGCGTTTGGCCAGTGCATCTTCGGGCGTGACGGAATCTTCGTCTGCGTCTGCGGTTGGTGTTTCAGCTGTTTGGAAATTCGGCTGCTGAGCATCCGGCATCACAGGCTGCTCGCCATTGGAAAGTTCTGCCACCGGCTGCTGCGCATCGTTTTGCGGCAGAATCGCATCAGATGCCTGAACTTCGTTTTCGGGAGGCAATGAAGTCATTCTGTTGCAGCCCAAAGCAGAGGTCATTGAGATGACGATTCCAAAACATAATAGATAACGATAACTCAGCATGAGCATTCTCCACTAAAAAATACAAATATTAGGCTTTGTTTAACTACAGTGGCACTGCTGTCCCACAAAAAAACAGCATTATTGTTGGTTCGGAACTGATTCCATTTTAAAAGGAAATCTGCGAAAACCGCCTCTTGCAAGGAGTTCCGAACAATGACGCACTATAACACAGTTTTTCACACATTGTCAAAAATTCTTCCGAGACATGAAATTGACTGCTTAGACCGAAAATATGGCCAGGGTGACAGACGACGCAAGACAAGCCGATACGTTCAGTTCATTGTGATGCTCATGGCTCAGATACTTGGGTTGAAGAGTCTTCGTGAGATTGAGCAGGCTCAGAAAAGCAAGCAAAAAAGGCTTTATCACCTCGGAATCAAGTCCCCAATCAGTCGTTCCGCCCTTTCTCGTATGAACGGAGTGCAGATTTTTTTAAGGATATCTTCCAGCAGATGTTGCAGTCATGCAAGGCACTCGCGCCAGGCTCACAATTCAAACTGCCCGGAGTGAATAGCCTGATTCTGATGGATGCGACAACCATTCAGCTGTGCCTTGACGTCTTTCCATGGGCAACTTACACGCAGACCAAAGGCGCTCTCAAGCTTCATTTTGGCCTCAATGACAATGGCTATCTGCCGGACTTCATGGTT
>JAGACY010000410.1 GCA_017613855.1 Pseudomonadota bacterium | reverse complement strand
TTTTCATTTGTGGCTTCTTCTTGTGCTCGCTGCTCTTGGGTAAGCATGCCGACTTTCACCATCGTGTCAAACAATTCTGCAATTCTTGAACGTAATTCATCCTCACTGATCCTATTCTGATAATAGTCATCGAATGTCTGGATATATAATTCTTGATAACGTTGGAAAAGCATGGCCTGGTTGGCATACTCTTGCTGTTGTGCTACCGTTGACTGGAATATACGCTGTTGCTGGGGATCGTATGACGTCTGTGGTATTTGGGTTTGCTGAGTATTATCTGCGGTCTGTGGCGCCTGAACTTGCTGGGGATTCGCTGCGGTCTGTGGTGCTTGAACTTGCTGGGGACTCGCTGCGGTCTGTGGTGCCTGAACTTGCTGGGGACTTGCTGCGGTCTGTGGTGCCTGAACTTGCTGGGGACTCGCTGCGGTCTGTGGTGCCTGAACTTGCTGGGGATTTGCTGCGGTCTGCTGTTGGTATTGAGCTATTTGAACATTGAGTTCGGCAAGTTTCTGTGCGTAGGTTTCCTGGGTGATATAATTCGAGTCGAGTAGAATCCGCAGCGCGGCATCGTGCATTGTTCTTAAGGTATCTGCAGAAATCTGGCCGCTCCGGAAGGCCGCATTTGCGGCCTCTGTCTGATTGTAGTAATACTGGACAACTCTGCATCTTTGGGTACTGTTTTGTATAAAGGCATAGATTTGTGCATTTTCCTCGTCGTTTGTGATGCCTTCTTGCTGCAATGCATTGGCGAGTCCTGTGCAGCTGCTTTGGTATTGATCTGGCGTCATTGTGCGTTGCTCGCATGCATTCAATAGGACTGTCATGGTGTTGAAGTCCGATTGCATACGATTCTGTTTGGCTGCATCCTGCGCAGTGGCTGGTGCGGTTTGAGCAAAGCCTTGGGCATTTGCCAGCATCAATGCACCCAAAGTGAAAATTACGGATAGAATCTTATGTGAAGCCATGTCGCTTTACCTCATGCATGCTGTTCAGATGTGTATCATACGGGGTTGTTTTCTATGGATCCGATTTAAACAAAAGCATCTCCTATGGATAACTTTTTCGTGGTTAGTGTAACATGGATACATAGACGCTAAAAGGTAATTCTGTCATTCCGCATTCCGCATTAAAAACGCAATTCCCCTTAAGCTTCAGACTATCCCTTGAGTTTTGCATCCCAATTGCGCATTCCGCATTCCGCATTCCGCATTAAAAACTCATTCACCTTTAGCTTCAGAATCAACCTAAGGCATTATCATTTAATTCCGCATTACGCATTACGAATTACGAATTAAAAACAATGCCCAATGATACTTAACCGTCAGCAATGGCCTATATAGGCAGAGCTCCCGAGCAAGCCGGAATAGGTTTCGACGTCTTTTAAGACGACGGGGAATGGCATGCTATCCACACATTCGATTCCCTTCGAATTCTTATATATCCGATATAAAATGGGCAAAGGGTCGCCTGGTTTTAAAAAAGTTTCGGGGGGCTCATCGAACGTTATTTCATGAATGAGATCGTTTTCGTCGCTGTCGTCCGGTGGGTTAAAGCTGTATTTGATTGAGAATTTGGGGGCCTGATGGACGGCATATTGAAGCGTATCGACATTGTGTTCACAAAAATCATCGTTTACATTTTGATATTCGACACTGATGACCGTAGCGATGGTCTTTCTGCCGTATAAAAGTACGTTTCGGAGTTGATTTAATGCATTGCCATTTTCGAAGTGCTTAATTTTGTGTGTTCTGAGTGTGGCCTTTTTTGCCAGATGTGCCCTGAACCAAAATACAAATACGATAGGAAGGATAAGTATAAAAAGGTAAAAAAATGGCAATATTGTATTAATAAAGGTCTCGCTAAAATCGACCATTGCATTGAGTATTACGCAAAAAATAATGATCAGAATCGATACTCCCCACATCAGGTAGTCTCCGCCCCCGTAGTGTTTGATGAATCCAAATCCGCCAAACGTAATCTTATATTTTTCTTTATAAATCTGTTTCTGATCTTTGTAATGTAATTGATAGATGTTTGAATGGGTTTGAAAATAGAGTTCATCTAGCGAGGTACAATTTTGGGCGTTTGGCTTTTTTAATGCGGCGAGGTAGGGGGCTGGTATTGGTCTGGGCGTGGCGTCCGGAAGGCGCTGCCAGAGTTCGATGTTTCCCGCCTGTGTGTAGGATTCGATCTCTTTGAGTTTATATTCATAATCTGAATTCGAGCTGTTCTGGACGATTTCATTCGATGTGTCGTAGTTCCCACCCCGGAATTTTTTAAAATCATCGATGAGAATATCGTAATCGCACAGTCGGTTGTCGGTATTGGGTTCGAGCATTTGCCGCAATAGATTGACGACATTCACTGGCATAAATTGCATCTGGGGCTCGAAGATCAGATGGAAATCCTTCACCGGCATATCCGCCGGAGATACCCCTGTAATCAAATTCACTGCTACTGCTGCGATTGCATACACATCACTCGCCGGAATCGGCTTGCCCATGAGTTGTTCGGGCGGCATAAACCCATAAGTGCCGGCCACAGTCGATCCGCCGCCTTGCAGCTGCGGGTTTGCGACTGCCCCAAAGTCGAGCAGATAGACCTTATATCGGTCATTCTCGAGCGGTTTGAGCATGATGTTGGTGGGCTTGATATCCCGGTGAATGACCGGCGGTGTGTGACTGTGCAGCTGTTTGAGCAATGTTAATAGCTGTACGATGATATCGTAGGTACACCCCAGGCTAAAGCGATGCCCTTGCGCAATGAGCGCGCCCAAAGTCGTTCCGGGAATGAATTCCTGCACAATGTAGGCGCGGGGCGGATCATCCTCGGGCATGTCGACGGCTTCATAGAACTTGGCAATGCCATCGATGTCGAGCGTCGAGAGCACTTCGGCCTCGCGATGGAACAGCTCGTAGGTCTTCCAGGTCTTGACCGACTCGATGTTGAGCCGCTTGATGGCGACCTCGGTGCTGTCGCTGTCGCGTCTGGCGAGGAAGACGTCTCCCTGAGAGCCGTGACCGAGCTTCTTGAGGGACGTGTAGCCGCGCAGGCCAAGGTCATCATTCTGGTAGCTGGTGGCGGGGGAGTCGGTAGAACTTTGATAGGATTGAGTTTGATTCATGGTGAGTGAGTCTGTTGAAGGCCGTGGGTTTCACCCACGGTTATGAGCTACGAATGATACGCCCCTTCGGGGCGTGACGAATTATATGCGATCTGCATTCATCATTCATCATTTTCAGCAGCTTCTGCCTGCCGTTTGGATGCTGCGTTTTTCTGATATTTCTCCTGCTCTATTAAGGCTTTCTGCCATTTAATTTGTTTCTCAACATGTTTGTTCCAAAGTGCTCCCTTCTCGTCTTCGGGCATATTCGCCCCATTTTCGAGCCATTTTTTGGCGAGCTTTTCTTTTTCCTCATCACTCGCATTCATGTATTCAATGGTCGTTGCCGGATACAATGGATCGTTGGGCATCTCAAGTGACCCCACGCCATCCACTTGTTTGCGCGAATCACTCAGATCAAAAAACATGGGTTTTTCTGTATCATCCTCGACGCTTAGCCCCGAAAAATAGCTGGCACTGCCATCCGATGCGATAAAGTATATTCCGAATTCACCTTTTGGCAGATCTGGTTCTGTAAATTCCCCATTTGGACCAAGCTTTCCCCTTACTCCAATCGTCCATTCGTCGGTTTCACGCGGCGTATAGTCTTCAGTGACAATATAATACTCTATTTTTTTGTCAGCCAGCCAGGGCGGAATCTTTACTTTTGCCTTCATCGTACCACTGTAGATCAAGGGCAATTCTACATAACGCGTTTCGCCCATCTCGAGATTGGGCACCTGGACAGTGGCAATGTGATATTTAGATCTGTCCATCTTTTCCCATCGTTCAAATTGGTCCCACCACGCATAATCATCCCACATAGAATTCGGATAGGCTTCCACGACGTACGACCCGGGCATCAGTTCATCGATCATCACGGTATCCGTTATAATTTGCTGCCAGGGCATCATCTTTTCGCTGGTATCATCGTTCAGAGCCACCGTTCGATAGAAACCGAGTTGTTCCTCAAATCCGTTATGTCTGGGTTTGTTGGGTTTTCCAATAAAACGGACGTTGATGCGTCCAAACGGTTTGAGCGTCAGCGTCGCCGTACTGCCGGCAACGATTTGAACAGATGTCTCGGTAAGTCTGTCCGCCGAAGCACCGTGCACCAGATATGGACCGCCGGTGAATTCTTTGAGCGCGTAGCTGCCATTCTCATGCGTTTGCTCGTAGACGACTTGATTGGATGATATGTCGGTGATTGTCACCTGCGTTTCAATCGGCTCACGTCCGGTCCGGTTGTCGACGACGACCTCAATTCCCGTCAGTTTCGACATCTCGACATCGTAAGCATACCGGCCATCCTCGTCGGTTTGTATCGCATCGAAAATACTTCTATAGCCATTCGCTTCGACAGCTATCGGTATCGTATGCAAATCGGTCGT
Organism: Pseudomonadota bacterium; assembly: GCA_017613855.1. Next base: position 3,030 of record JAGACY010000410.1, on the reverse strand, counting down.
CTGGAAGGTATAAGCACCATCCGCGTCCGATGTCGTCTCCATCAGCACATTTCCTCGCCGGTCGATGGATTTGAGTTTAGCCCCCCCGATGGCTTTTTTCGTCTCGGCATCCGTCACCGTACCATATACCGTCACCCCCGTATGCAAAGGAATGTCCCCAAGATCGACCGTTTTCCCCGGCTCAAGATGAATATCTTTCAGCGTCTGTTTGACAAAACCATTCGCCGCAATGTCAATATTCATGATACCGCCATAAGCGCCATCCAGTTCAAACGCCCCGGAATCATCTGAATCGATGGTTTTCAATATATAATTTCCGGCATCCGAACCGTCTTTTTGATAGAAAAAAGACAGATTCGAAACCACGCCTTTTCCGTTCGCCACCACGCGACCCGTCACAATGGCTTCGGGCCATAAATCAATGGTTTGCTCTGTATCACCATCCACATCGACCAAGTGCGAGATATCGAAGGCACCTCTGGGCACATAACCGGCAAATTCCGCCGAAACCTGGTATTCCCCGTCTTCCAGCGACAGCGAATACCGTCCCGAGTCACTGCAATTGCCGGTCTTTACGATGCGTTCGTTGTCTTTTACAACAACCTTCGCCGCCAACGGACGATTCGTCAGCCCATCCAGTACAAGCCCCGAAAGCGCACTGGAGCCCATATCTTCGTCAGGATTATCCCGAACTACCATCTCGTTTGTTTCTGGCGTGGTCTCTTCACCGCCATCATAGAGTGCATAAATCACGCATGCAGCGATGATTGCAATAATGACGAGTACAACAATGGTCTTCTTTTTCATCAGGCATCCTTATATAGACGCTGCTAGTTTTCGAAGGCTTCGCGTTCTCTATCACAGATGAATTTTTATATCCATGGAACGCGCGGCTATTGGCCTTCGGCCAATACGCCTGCGTCCGGCCGCTATTGCCGGTGGCAATACGCGTCCGGTTATGCATGATAAATGGACTTGCCACGCAGCTGCAGGAAAGATTCGATATTTCGAACGACAATGGGGAATGGCATGCTGTCGACATGTTCATCGCCATTTATGTCGCGGTAAATTCTGTACAATATCGGCAGCGGGTCACCTTCTTTTAAAAAAGTTTCGGGCGGCTCATTGAGGGTTATCTCGTGAATCAGATCGTTGGCATCCATGTCGTCCGGTGGATTAAAACGGTACTGTACTTTGAATCTTGGGAATTGATGGACGACACATTGAAAGGTATCGACATGTTGTTCATACCTGTTTTCATGGACTGGTTCGTATTGGATGCTTACGATTGTGGCAATCGTTTTTCGGCCGCTTTTAAGGAGTGATCTTATCTTTTTGATGGCAATATCTTCTCCTTTGAATTGCGAAAAACCTTCGTATTGGAGCGATCTCCTTGTGGCTATGAACTTTGTAATCAAATAAATAATTAACATTGGAATGACAACAACAGAAACAAAAAATAGAACAAGGAAAAAGACTATATTATCCGTGTTTAATTTGACCAATAGTACAATGAACAGCACAGTCATGATAAAGCTGCATCCAATTGTAATGACATCCCCGGGGCCGAATTCATTGGAACCTTTTTGGTGTACCTCAAATTTTTTGTCATAAAAGGCTTTGTTCTTTTCATATTGCTCAAAGTAAATATTCGAATTCTTGCCAAAGTAGAGATTGTTGTCCGAATTGGATTTCTTTTTGGCAATTCTTTTTTCTGCCGCATCTAACTGTTCCTGATAGATTTGGGGAAGGTCGCGCGGTGTTATATCGGGCAGACGCTGCCACAGTTCGATGTTGCCCGGCTGGATGTAGGATTCAACCTCTCTGAGTTTTGTTTCATACTCGGCATTCGAGTTGTGCTGAGCAATTTCATTCGCTGTGTCGTAGTTTCCACCCCGAAAGTTTTTAAATGACTCGATGAGGTAATCGTAATCGCACAGGCGGTTTTCGGTGTTCGGCTCGAGCATCTGTCGCAGTAAATTGACGACATTCACCGGCATGAACTGCATCTGGGGCTCGAAGATCAGATGGAAATCCTTGACCGGCATATCCGCCGGCGACACTCCCGTAATCAAGTTCACCGCTACCGCTGCGACTGCATACACATCACTCGCCGGAATCGGTTTGCCCATGAGCTGTTCGGGCGGCATAAAACCGTAGGTGCCTGCCACCGTCGAACCGCCGCCCTGCAATTGGGGATTGGCCACCGCCCCAAAGTCGAGCAAATAGACTTTGTATCGGTCATTTGCCTGTGGCCTGAGCATGATGTTGTTGGGCTTGATGTCACGATGGATGACCGGCGGCGTGTGCCCATGCAGTTGCTTGAGCAATGTCAAAAGCTGTACAATGATGTCGAAGGTACAGCCCAGGCTAAAGCGGTGCCCTTGCCCAATGAGCGCGCCCAAAGTTGTCCCGGGAATGAATTCCTGCACGATATAGGCTCGGGGCGGATCATCCTCGGGCATGTCGACGGCCTCATAGAATTTGGCAATGCCATCGATATCGAGTGTCGAGAGCACTTCGGCCTCGCGATGGAACAGCTCGTAGGTCTTCCAGGTCTTGACCGACTCGATGTTGAGTCGCTTGATGGCGACTTCGGTGCCGTCGCTGTCGCGTTTGGCGAGGAAGACGTCTCCCTGCGAGCCGTGGCCGAGCGCCCTGATGGGCGTGTAGCCGCGCAGGGCGAGTTCATCCTGGGGGAGGTCGCGTTGGGGGGACGTGGTATGCTGCTGGGGGGATAGTTTTTTGCTCATGAGGATGTGTCTTTTTGCTGTGGGTTGCACCCACGGTTACGTTTGCGCCTACGCGGCGGGCGGTCAAGGGTGTCGCGCGACACCCTTGACAATCCCCGCGTCGGGGGACGGCGTTCGAGAGGCGCCGAGGGCGCTGACTCGAACGCCTTTCCCCCGAACCCCCTTAAACGGTGTCATAAGATGAAAAGCCGAACGTGAAACGACATCGTGTCGTACACGTTCGGGCGGCGACTTCGTGTCGCCGCTAATATGGGAAATGTATGTAGTCATTCACAGC
>JAGACY010000409.1 GCA_017613855.1 Pseudomonadota bacterium | reverse complement strand
GCTGCCGTGCAGTCAGCCCTCAAGGCCGAGAACAAGGTGAAGGAAGCCGAAGCCGAAGCAAAGATACGTATCGCCGAAGCCAAGGGTGCTGCCGAAGCCATGCAGATCAAGGCCGATGCCGAAGCATACTACAACCGCACCATCGCCGCCTCGCTCAGTCCCCTCATCGTCCAGGAAGATTGGATCGAGAAATGGAACGGCACCGTCCCCACTGTGATGAGCGGACAGAACATGATGCTCGACATGTCCAGCATCATCGGCAAGAAGCAATAAAAATATGATAACTGTTTCAAGAGGATGTATCCCATTGGGCACATCCTCTTTTTTATCGTTTTTTGTTATATTTGCAAAGCAAAATCGCCAAATGACCGCATAAAACACGGCCAAATGACCGATTAAAACACAGCCAAATGACCGAATTGCCTTTTTTCTTATATATTTGCATGCAAAATAGAGTCATAAACCAGAATACATTATGAAAAGGGAATACAGGCCAAGAATTGCAGATAGGCTTCTTGCCCGCAAACTTGCCGGCAAGGGTGGCGTGCTGATTGAGGGAGCAAAATGGTGTGGAAAGACAACTACTGCTGAACAAATTGCAAAGAGCGTTCTTTACATTTCAGAGCCAGGCAAGGTAGATCAAAACAAGCAACTGGCAAAAATGAATCCATCGCTTTTGCTCCGAGGAGACAAACCGAAACTGATTGATGAATGGCAAGTAGCACCCAGCTTGTGGGATGCCATTCGTTTCGATTGCGACCACAGTGATAGTTTAGGATTGTATATTCTGACAGGATCATCAGTGCCAGCTAATATGAATGATGTTATACATTCAGGAACTGGTCGAATAGGATGGCTCAAGATGCGCCCGATGTCATTATGGGAGTCGGGAGATTCAACAGGAGAAGTTTCTTTATCAGATCTCTTCAAAGATGCCAAGCCTGTTGCGGGATTATCATCTGCCAATCTGGAGGATATAGCATTTCTAACATGCAGGGGTGGATGGCCGTTAGCGGTTGACATGGATAAGGATATCGCACTTGACCAAGCATTCGACTATGTTGATGCGGTTGAGAAGCGTGATGTCTCTCTGGCAGATGGTGTGCAACGTGATCCTGTTCGAGTTCATCGTCTTCTCCGTTCGTATTCCAGGAATCAAGGAACCCAAGCTTCGTATAGCACGATTAGAGCAGACTTGATTGCGAACGAATCTGATTCGCTTGGAGAAGATACCGTAGCATCTTACATCAATGCCTTAAAGAAGATTTTTGTGATTGAAGATGTTGAAGCCTGGAATCCCAACCTTCGCTCTAAGACTGCCATTCGCACATCAGATACACGGTATTTTACAGACCCTTCTATTGCGACTGCGGCAATGGGCTTGGGGCCAAACGACCTAATAAATGATTTGAACACTTTTGGGCTGTTTTTCGAAACCCTTTGCATGCGAGACCTTCGCGTATATGCCGAAGCGTTGAATGGGAAAGTATTTCACTATCGCGACAAGAATAATCTTGAGTGCGATGCTGTTGTTCATCTTCGCAATGGTGAATATGGTCTGATAGAAATCAAACTCGGCGGAGACGATTTGATTCATGAAGGAATAAAAACACTAACTGAATTGACCGGCAAATTGGATACCACCAAAATGAAGAAACCCTCGTTCCTCATGATTCTGACCGCTGTTGGCGAATATGCATATCAACGAGAGGATGGAATCTATATTGTTCCGATTACTACACTGAAAGATTAAAAACATTTTTGAGTCCACTTGGAAAAGTGGCGGCAAATTGAATTGATGTGATCTTCATCTTGTTCCTCACTGAGACGATGCCGTCCGCGTAAAAGGGGCCGGATGGATTTTATGCGATAGCAATTTTACCTCCTTTGCTTGTTATATTCCGCTTCTGTTTTCGACTATCGAAATGGACGCTTCTATATAACAACAAATGCTTTCATTGATATTTTGGTGAAAATGGCCTCGTCTCCGGCTTCAATAGCCGAGACTCTGCCGGAAAATTGTGACCTCCAATAGGTCACATAAAATTGCACTGCGTGCATAAAATAAAGCTCGTCCCGATTGTGCTACAAATTAAGCGTAAAAGGGGCCGGATGGATTTTATGCGATAGCAATTTTATGTCACCATTGAGGCGACAATTTTCCGGATTGTGAGACGGGCTATTGAAGCCCACGTCTCAAATCCATTTTCACCTCCTTTCCTTGTTATATTCCGCTTTTGTTTTCGATTTGTCGAAATGGACGCTGCAAATATAACACATTTGCACGAATAATGCTAATTTTCGTGCAAAAATCGAATGGTCGATTTGCCAAATGTTTCGATATTCGGTCATATTACAGACAAAACTGCAAAAATACAATCGAAAAATAGGAATTCTCAATGTATTGCGTTATTTTTGCGTACTGAATCGAAACCTCAATCCACACACAATGAAAGCATCCGTTCTAACAATCCTGTTTCTGTTCTTCGCTTGTCTCGTCCCCTCCTCTGCCCAGGAGATACACTACACCGGCACGACGCTCAGCAATCCCTATCTGCTTGATGGAGGATTGGCGCCTGCTATCGGTGTGCACAACATTCAGACGATGCGCACTTCGCGCAGCCGTGGTCTCGAAGCGCCGCTGGGCACCACCGTCTGCCCTGCCAAGGAAGAGGTGCTCTATCCTGCCGAGGACTCGAAAGGCTGGACCTACAACCACCAGCCCATGATGGTCTATTGGCAGGGAAAGTTCTGGATGCACTTCCTCAGCGACCCGCTGGGCGAACATATCCCCTCGGGCATCACGTGGATGCAAAGTTCCGAGGATGGCTACCAATGGACTGCTCCTGAGATCCTCTTCCCCGAATACACGCTGCCTGCTGACATCATGGACGGCAAGCGCAAGGTCTATAACCCCGATGGCTCGCTCCACAAGGTGAGCACGATGGAGCAATTCCCCAACCAGTTCCGCCGCGAGGGACTCAAGGCCGTCATGCACCAACGCGTAGGTTGGTATGTATCGTCGGCCGAAACGGGCTCGCGTCTGCTGGCTATCGGCCACTACGGCATCTGTCTGCACAAGAAGGACGATCCCAACGATGGTGACGGCATCGGCCGCGTGGTGCGCGAAGTCATGCCCGACGGCTCGCTGGGCCCCGTATATTTCTTCTACTACAACCACGGCTGGGACGCTTCGAACACCAATTTCCCCTT
>JAGACY010000408.1 GCA_017613855.1 Pseudomonadota bacterium | reverse complement strand
TCGGCTTTAAGTTCTTCTTCGGTTTGGTTTTGATGCCGTTCATAGACGTATTCCCAGGGAGAAGCGAGAACCTGTTTTGTAAAAAAGGATTGATCCACCTCTTTGAAAAATGCATTGATCTTGTTAAACACAGGAGTGTCATCTTTAAATACCGGAATTTCATGAAAAATGACGATATCATCGCTCCAAAGGAGCGTCGTTCGCTGTATCTGTCCCCAGGGCATGTCTTTCGTCGTAATCTCGGTGTGAATTTCGGGGAAATCCTTGGACGTATAGTCCGCCTGAAATTTTTGGTTCTCCGGTGCTGGCTCGGGAGCGGGTTGTGCCTCCTGGGGCGTGTCTTTGGGCGCTTCTGCTTCGGGGACAGCAGAAGGCTCTGCTTTAGGCGTTTCGTTGACTTGCGTTTCCTGTGGGGCAGGTTCGGGGACTGCAGGCTCCTGCGGTGCTTGTTTGCATCCAAAAAGTGCAAGGGCCATTACCATTAGAATGAGTGGTTTATGAGACATGAATGTTTCCTTTAGGTTGTGTTGAACAAAAAAGACGTATTTTTATGAAAGCATTTCCATGATTTCTTCTCTATTTGTTTGTCTATAGTTGACTTCTTCCCAATAGCATTTGTCACATGCCTGGATTTCCAGAATATTTGTGGGATCAGAAAGAGGATAGGGAAATGGTATACTGATGACTTGCTGAGAATAAAGAATGTGGTTTGGTTTGCTGTATCTGTCTGATACAGTAGGCTCGATACAGTAGAGAATAGGCAGTGGATCACCTTCTTTGAGGTATTGTGTAGGATCCTCATGGACAATGATAGAGTGGACGATATCTTCCTCGCGCTTGTCATCCGGGGGATTGAATTTATATCGAATTTCAAAACAGGGTTTGCCGTGGCAGGCGTGTGTACTTAGAACTTGTCCATTGAATATTTTATTTATTTTTTGTAAATAAACATTCTCTACGTTATTGGTATGGACAGGCAGGTATTTAATACTACATATTGTCGCGATAGTTTTACGGCCATTTTTCAGAATTTGGGCGCGATGATCGATGTTAAGATCATTCTTATAGTACATAACATAACTCGGCTGTACGCTAAGCTTCTCCTTTGCACCAATGGATTGAAGGTTCATGCTTGCTTTCCTTTGCATGAGAGTAAGCAGATGAATAATCAATACAATGACAATGAAAAAGCCCAAAAAAAACGTTATAACCAAAAAAAATGCAACAATGATCAGAGGAGCTTTGGATAAAGGCACCCCAGGCAGAATAAAAGGTGTAAATGCGACTGCGCCCAAGTAAACTTTGGGAATCACTTTGACAAAAGATGTGCTTTCCCACATGTCAAGACCTTGCCCTTCAAGTGCGAGTTGACGCATGCGGGCTTTGGCGGTTTCGTCAAAGCAAAAGTTTTCGTGTTCTGGGGGGTGAATCTGGAAGCACACGTCTGTTTGCATAGAACGTAAGATAAAGGGAAGATCTCTTGGGGTTTTGTCCGGAAGGGATTGCCAGATATCTAGATTGCCGTCTTCCCCATAATTCTGTACTTTCCTTAGCTGGTCCAACAATTGGATTTCAGAAAAAGCCTCGGTTTGGAAATCTTGAGTGTGATAAATGGAACGATAAAAATTTAAAAATCGTTCTGTTAGAGTATCAATATCACTCAGTCTATTTTGCAGATCAGGCTCGAGCATGCTTCGCAGGGTATTGACGAGTGCTACAGGCATATTCTGCATGTCAGGCTCAAAGATGAGATGAAAATCCTTGATGGGCATGTCGGCCGGGGATCTTCCCGAAATGAGGTAGACTGCAACTGCACCAAGCGAATAGATATCACTCGCCGGACATGGTTTGCCCGTGAGTTGTTCGGGGGCCATGTAACCGAAGGTGCCTGCAACTGTCGAACCACCGCCCTGAACCTGAGGATTGGCGACTGCGCCAAAATCGATGAGATAGACTTCGTAATCATCGCCGCCCAAAGCTTTGAGCAGGATATTCGACGGTTTGATATCCCGGTGTATGACCGGCGGTTCGTGGACATGCAATTGTTTGAGAATATCGAGCAATTGCATAATGATATCATATACACGGTTCAGCGTAAAACGGTGTCCGGCTTTGAGCATGTCCGAGAGTGACTGCGCGTGGATATATTCCTGTACGATATAGGAGCAAGGAGGCGTGTCTTCGAGGCATTCAATCGCTTCATGGAATTTGGCGACGCCGTCGATATTCAGGGATGCCAGTGTTTGAGCTTCCCTTTGGAACAAATCGTAAGCTTTCCAATTCTTGACCGATTCGATGTTGAGCTGTTTGATGGCGACCTTCGAGTGATCGCTATTTTGCTCTGCGAGGTAAATCCTGCCCTGCGTTCCGTGTCCGATTTCCCGAATAAAAGTATACTTTTCGCGCAGCGATGGTGGCGTTTGGAGAGCAGGTACTTCTGAGGGGGCTGACGGCTGATAGGTGTTGTCTGGTTTTGGTGATGCTTGATATTGCTGTTCCATTTGCTGTTTGCTTTTGTAAATTGGCAGAAACCAGGATGCTTGTTTTAAATGAGCCCCGAAGAGGCGAAGCTCAATCCCGGGAAAATGATATTCTTCAGTATTTTAGCCCAGAAAGTGCGACTGAGGAAACACTAGAAAAATGAGAATGTGAATCCTTGGTTCCCCCGACGGTACAGCGGAAGAAATCAGAATCGACAGCACTTTCCTACCAACAGCATTCATCACATCCCTGAATTTCGAGAATATTGACAGGATCGTTTAGTGGGTAGGGGAATGGCATGCTTGCGACACGCTGAAAGTGAACATGATGATTTAAAGCCAGTTGTGTGAGATTGCGCGGTTTGCTTTGGGATGTATTATTAGACATTGGGGTTATCGTCTGTTTGGTACCGTACTCTTCGACCGTTTCGGTCGGAAATATCAGGTAAAGGATGGGAAGTGGGTCGCCTTCTTTGAGGTATTGCGAGGGATCTTCATGGATAATGATGGAATGGACGATATCTTCTTCGCGCTTATCATCCGGTGGGTTGAATTTATATCGAATTTCAAAACAGGGTTTGCCGTGACATGCGTAGGAACACAGGTGGTTTAGCTCTTGGAACGAATGTGATTTACAATAAAAAACATCTTCAACATTTTTATCATTTGTCGGCAAGTATTGGATACCGCAGATAGTGGCAATTGTTTTTCGTCCATTTTTCAGGATTTCTGTACGTTGATCATCAATGAATTTATTTTTGTAGAAAGTATTGTATTGAGGAACAAAACTGGCTCTGTCCATGGCGTTCATGGAATAATATTCTTCGCTCGCTTTTCTTTGAGAAAGCGTGAGTAAATGAAGCATAAATACAGTACAAATGAATAATAAATATAAAATTGGGGCAAGTATATTGACTGTGATAAAAGCAATAAAACTAAATTTGATACCAGATTGTAAAGTCCCTATAAAGGCGAAAATGCTAAAGACGAAAGCAGTAAAAAGATAGGATCCAAATTTATTGCGAAAAGAAGTTCGTTCCCACAAATCCAGTTGCTGCCCCTCAAGGATGAGTCTGCGCATGTGTTCTTTGGCTGTTTCATCGAAACAAAAGTTTTCCGGCTCGGGACGTTTTATTTTGAAGTGGATATCATGATTGAATGAATCAAAAACATTCGGAAGATATCTTGGCGTTTCATCCGGCAGAGACTGCCAGATGTCGAGATTGCCGTCTTCTCCGTAATGCTGCACGGTTTGGAGCCGTTCCAATAATTGATTTTGTGAAAAAGTCCAGGATTGGCTATCTTGTGTTTGATAATTGGAACGATAAAAACCTAAAAAGCGTTCCTTTAAAGTGTCGATATCACTGAGTCGTTTTTGCAGATCAGGTTCGAACATGCTCCTGAGGGTATTGACAAGTGCTACGGGCATATTTTGCATATCCGGCTCAAAGATGAGATGAAAATCCTTGATGGGCATGTCCGCCGGCGAACGTCCCGAAATGAGATAGACCGCTACTGCGCCAAGAGAATAGACGTCACTCGCCGGACATGGTTTGCCCGTAAGTTGTTCGGGGGCCATGTAACCGAAGGTGCCTGCAACTGTCGAACCACCGCCCTGAACCTGAGGATTGGCGACTGCTCCAAAGTCGATGAGATAGACTTCGTAATCATCGCCGCCCAAAGCTTTGAGCAGAATATTCGACGGCTTGATATCCCGGTGTATGACCGGCGGCTCGTGGGTATGCAATTGTTTGAGAATATCGAGCAATTGCATAATGATATCATATACACGGTTGAGCGTGAAACGGTGGCCGGCTTTGAGCATATCCGAGAGTGACTGCGCATGGATATATTCCTGAACGATATAGGAACAGGGCGGCGTGTCTTCGAGGCATTCGATGGCTTCATAGAACTTGGCGACGCCGTCGATGTGCAGTGAGGCCAGCGTTTGGGCTTCTCTTTGGAACAGATCATAGGCTTTCCAGTTTTTTACGGACTCGACATTCAGCTGTTTGATGGCAACCTTCGCATGATCGCTGTTCTGCTCTGCGATGTAAATCCGGCCTTGGGTTCCGTGGCCGATTTCACGAATAAACGTATACTTATCGCGCAGAGATGGCGGCGTTTGCGGGTTTGCAGTCTTAGATGCTGAAGATCGTTGATACGTGCCGGATTCTGCTTGCGTTGTTTTATATTGCTGTTCCATTCCAGAATTGCTTTGTGTGAGAGAACGTGAGGATTACCCGAACGATAATCTGCAATAATATACATTGAATTATAAAAAAAATCCCTTATAAGAAAACAGTATTTGTCGCGAGTTAAAATGCATGATGTGTTTTATGGGACGACTGAAACAGAGGAGTTGGCTATGGTAAAGAGGCTGTTTCCGGTGATTCTGGCGCAATGTGCAATTGTGATGATGTCATGCAGTGATGACAGTGTGTCTCAGAATGATAAGCCGACGGATCCTCCGATATGTCAGGGAGAGGCGTGTGAAACGCCCGGGCCCGGAGATCATCCCTGTACCGGCGAAGACTGTGAAACGCCCTGTACCGGCGAAGGCTGTGAAACGCCCTGTACCGGCGAAGGCTGTGAAACACCGGATCCGGTAAAGCAATGTGAGGATGTCTGTACGCAGGATGAGAAAAAATGCGAAGGATCGGACCTCATGGTTTGCCAGACTGGAGAAAAGGGATGTCTCGATTGGGCTGTCTTGGAAACGTGCCCGGAAGATCAGTTTTGCGATGAAACATTGCTCGAATGCAGAAACTGCGAAGAAACCTGCACCGGAGGAGAAAAACGATGCGAAACCAATGGTGTGTCGCAATGCACCCCGGATGCGCATGGTTGTGCTGTGTGGAACACGACGGAAATCTGTAAAGAGAATGAACATTGCGATGAAGCGGATCTGAAGTGCGTTCCTGGATGCGTCGATCAGTGTGAAGCGAGCCAAATGCGATGCAGCGGTCAGACGATCGAGTCCTGCGAGACATCGGAAGATGGATGTCTGAATTGGAAGGTCAAAGAAACCTGTGATTTTGGCAAAGTATGCACCGGAGATGTTCCCAAGTGTGAATATGCCTGTGGTGACGATTGTGAACCATTCTCGCTGGTCATCGTTCCAGATACACAGTATTATCTTGCTTATATTGAACAAAAAAAGACAAATAATCATTTGTATCCAAAACTGACGCAATGGATAGCGGACCATAAGGATTCGGAGAATATTCGTTTTGTGATGCACATGGGAGATATGGTCAACAGCAATTTGAAGGCTGAATATGTTGCAGCGCAGGAAGCCCAGAAAATACTTTCGGATGCAGGCATTCCATATTCCGTTGCCACAGGTAATCATGAGTATAAACAAGGGGACAGTGGATATGTCTATCCTGCGCGATCGAGAAGTTTATTTAGCAGTTATTTCAATGATGATTTTATTAAATCAAGTTATGCCGGTAAGGATTTAAGCTGGTTCCATGGATTTAAATATGGGCACAGCATGTATGCCACATTTAACGTCGGCAATCTAAAATTTGCCGTCATTGCTCTGGAATATGCACCTCGCAAAGATATATTATGCTGGGCAGACAATCTGATTTCGACAGAATTAAAAGATCACTATGTCATTTTGACGACGCACGCTTATCTTGGAAGTAATTCGCGTGCCAATAATGAAAATGAGATAAAGGATTCTGATTACTACTATTTTGATGGTAAAACTACATTTTATGGCGACAAGAAAACCTATTATAAATATGCACCGTATGGTTCCAGCGGCGATGATCTCTTCCGTGAGTTGGGGGCTCGTCATTCGAATGTGATTCTGATGGCTGGCGGGCATTTCTGCGATATTGCAAATCGCAATCGAGCGGGATACAACGGCAATATGATTCACGAAACAATCGTCGACTATCAATGTGAGCGACCATGTCTGTCACCGGGGCAAGATAAGTGCTGCAGTGATAGTACGATTCTCGACAATGGAAATGGATGGATTCGCATTTTAACGATTGATCCTAAAAATTCATTGAAAGAAGATGGTACCCTGGCTCACAATGTGACGGCAAAAACGGTAAGTGCTTTTGATGAATATCAGAAGGCCGGCCATTTCTATTGTGGTGATACCGAGAAGACGGATTATAACCCGCCGAGGTATCATAGTTCTTTATCTGGCAGTGATCACAGTTATACATTTGCCATCGACTTCTCGAAGCCCATTGAATATCAATATACTAATAATAATGATATTTCCTTTGGAAATCGCAGTATCTGTTCAAAAGACGACGGAAACCAGAATGTGCCTGCGGTTGCGGTCAATCGGACGACTGGGGCATTCGTTGCCGTCTGGGAAAATGAAATCAACGGAGAATATGATATTGCCGGCAGAATTTTCTGTGCCGGTGGCTGCGAGGATGTTCCGGAATTTGATGTCAATACGACGACAAGCGGACCGCAGCGGAATCCCGATGTTGCCATGGATAAAGATGGCAACTTTGTCGTCGTCTGGGAAGATGATTTCGAGAACGACGGAACCTATCAAATCTATATGCGTGGATTTGATGCCAAAGGCAAGGAGCGTTTTGCGACAAAAACAGTCAACTCGGAAGCGGCAGGACAGCAATATACGCCGTCAATCGCGATGGCCGATGATGGCCGGTTTGTCGTGGCCTGGGAAGATCAGTCCGTGAGCAAGGATACGCCGCAGGTTTATATTCGCGGTTTTAATGCCGACGGCTCAGAGATGTTCCATGACAGAAATACGATGGATGCGGTCGCTGGTACGAGACGTTCGCCGGATGTTGCCATGGCACCGGATGGCAACTTCGTGGTGACCTGGTCGGATGATACGGATGGCAATGGTCTTTATCAGATTTATGCCAAGGGATTTAATGCGGATGGTACGGAGCGGATCAAGCACTTCACCGTCAATAAAGATGATACCGGACAACAGTATGCCCCGTCTGTGGCAATGAACAAGGCCGGTGATTTTTATATTATATATGATGATAGAAAGACCGATTCAGATCATCATATCAATGCACGCGGTTTTGATGCATCCGGTAAGGAAATCTTTGCGGATCAGGCTGTTTCCGATTCGAATAAGCTGGATTCGAATCCTCGTCCTGTCGTTTGTCTGGCGGATGATCGGTCTGCCGTCTTTGGATGGAAGGCCATGGTGACAGCTTCGGAAGATAACGAACATGGCGATATCCATCGCAATCTTGCAGATCCATCGGGAAAACTGAAAGGCATTTCAAAAACGCATTACAACAATGTCGGTGATCAACTCAGTCCCGCATTGGGCTGCACAGCCAATGGCAAGCATGTCTTCATTTTCTCGGATGACGTCGATGGCAATACATATACAGATGTCATGGGGACTGGGTACAACGGTATATAAATAAGGCGCCGTATGCAGAGCATAGGCGCCTGGCGAAGGCGTATCGGCCATTTGGCCGATAGCCGAAGCAACTATTTGGAAAACACCACGATCGTTCTCGGTTTGATCGAATATTCACCCGAAGCTTGATATAAGCCGTTTGCCGAAGCGTTTTGAGAGACTTTTTTGTCCGTTTCGGGTTTGTCGCTATAGACGCCAAAATCGAAGTAATTCTGTGTATCTGCGAGGACTTTCCATTCGCCTTCTGGGAGGGTAAAGGTCTTTTCCTGATCGGTTTCCATGTTGATCATGACAAACAGCTCGGGCGTATTGGCTTTTGGCTTGAAGTACATGGCGATGGATTTTCCGCCCCAGACATCCGAATCCGACACGCCGTTGGGATTCCACCAGGTGAAATCGTCAGGCCCGAGGTAGTTTGCAGGAGCGAGCTGTGCTTTGTGGTTTTTGCGAATTTGAATGAGGTTTTTGACAAAACTGTGCATGCGCAGGGCCTCATCATTATTTTGCCAGTCATCCCAGCGCAGCCAGTTGTATTCGTTGTCGGAGGCAGCGCCGTAGGGATTGTTGTTGCCGTAGAGCGTGCGCATGATTTCATCGCCGCCGTAAATCATTGGCGTACCGTTGCTCAGGAACAGCAAAGCAAAGAGATTGCGCATCATCTGGCGCTTGAGGGCTTCGTTGTAATCGCTGTCGCAGCGGCCGGATTCCTGGCGGTGGGCCTGATCATCATTGTAACCCGTATTGCACCAGTTGCGGCCATAATTATCGTTGCTGCCGCTCGTGAGGTCGCACATTTCCTCGTTGGTGCAGCAGACTGGATCGAGTTTGCCGCAGCCATTGAGTTTGTCGGTATAAGTCACGACATCGTAAAGGGTAAATCCGTCGTGCGCCGTTAAATAATTGACCGAATTATAGGGGGAACGGTTATCTTCAAATTCATAGAAGAGTCTGCTCGAACCGAGTAACATGTTACCCAGACTGATGTTATCCGAAAAATAGGGTGGCATGGTCGTTTCGGAAGAGAGCAGCATTTCATCATAGTTGACAAACCCCTTCATAATATCGCGGAAGCGGCCATTCCATTCGCTCCAGGCATACCCTTGTTTGTTTTTGGCTTTTAAAAAGCCACCCAGGCCAAAGTGTGTGGCATCCCAGGGTTCGGCCACGACGCGCACATTGTACTTTTGTAAAACAGAGTCATCGATAATATCTTGTACAATGCTGTTGTGAACATCGTTGAACCATGCGGGGGTATCTGAATATTTATTGCTTTCGAGCACACCCAGTACCGAAGCCAGATCGACGCGGAAACCGTCGATGTGCATCTCTTCGACCCAGTAGTGCATGCTGTCGAAAATGAGCTGTTTAAAGGGGCCATCGTAGTTGGCTCGCGTTTGGTTGCCTACGCCCGTTTGGTTGAGGTAACCCGCATTATCGACGAAGTAATCACTGCAGTCGGGGTTGGTGCCCTGGCGGCCCTTGAAGTTTTCGATAATATAATAAGAGGTATTATCGAGTCCGCGGAAAGAGTAGAGCGCAGCCGTTGTATAATCCGATTCATATTTATAGGGCGACCAATCATCTTCTTCATCGGGACAATCAAAATACTCTTCTTTTTTATAGCGTTTCTTGGCGATGCCGCCTTCTCCCGTTTGTCCATAGACGACGTCGATGACAACTTCGATATCATTTTGATGGAGTTGATCGACCATCCATTTAAATTCGTCCATGACATCATTTGGAGCTGTGGTTTTGCTTGCGATATTGGCATCGGGCGCAAAATAATTGATGGTGTTGTAGCCCCAGTAGGTATCGCTGTCCTGTTTTTCGGCCACGGGCATGAGTTCGAGTGCATTGATGCCCAAATCTTTGAGGTATGGGGCCATTTCGCCGATACCGCGCCATGTGCCCGGATTCGAAATTGTCAGATTGAGCGTGTTGAGTTTCTTGGCTTTTTTCGTCAATCCCTTGGGATGGACTTCGTAATAGATCAGTTCATTGGCTGCGTGTCCTGCAAACGCATCGCCCTTTTGGCGATTGGCACGCCAGGTCGTTTCGGCATCGCTCCATTGGTATTTGCTCGTCGCGACAACCGATTTGGGTGCCGCCCCCCATGATGAGATGGCACGCGATTGTTCGCCGGTGTTGGGAGAGCCCTTGCTCACATCAAAATCGTTGCTCAAACGCTTGGCATACGGGTCGATGAGAAGTTTATTGGGGTTAAAGCGGTTGCCTTTGTTATCGACATCGGACTTAAATCCCTTGGTCGATCCCGCATCAAATCCAGCATCGTATGTCCAGTTGGGGCCAAATGCGATATAACCGTAATGCTGGCCTTCGCCAATGCCTTCGACAAAGATTGTCCAGATATTGTCATTGCCTTTTTTCATGGGGAGGCGCACCAGGGGCTTGTCTGCACTCGCGTTTTCGAACAGGAGCACTTCGACGCGCGTAGCATTGGCCGAAAATACGGCAAAGTTGACGCCGCCATCGGAAATGGTCGGCCCCAGGTATTGCTTCATGTCTTTGCTTGCCAGTGAGGGCGCTTTATCCTGTGTTTTATAATTGTCTACGCAGGCACCGTCGGCACACGATTTCTCGCATGGCGTCAGCACAATCTTGCCCTCGCTTGAGCAGCTCTTGACCTGATTGCCTTCGCAGGTCTTCTGATAACCCTCAGGTGTGCACGTCTCGACAGGATCGGGAGGCGTAGGTTCCTTGCAGGCGTTGTTTTCGCAGCCATAAGCGCAATCCTCGGCAACGACTTTGCCATCTGAGGAGCATGTCTTGCGCTGATTGCCATCGCACCAGGGATTGTAATCTGCCGGATCGCATGTGTCGCCCGTGGGCACTGGTTCTGTTTTGGGCTTGCATTCATTGTTTTCGCAGCCATACGGGCAACTCTCTGCAACGACTTTGCCATCCGGGGAACATGTCTTGCGCTGATTGCCATCGCACCAGGGATTGTAATTGGCCGGATCGCATGTATCACCCGTGGGCACGGGTTCTGATTTGGGCTTGCATGCTTTGTTTTCACAGCCATAAGGACATGCGGTTACAATGACTTTGCCGTCTAAAGAGCAGCTTTGGAGCTGGATACCGCTGCAAGACGGCTCATAGTTTGCCGGATTGCACGTGGCTGTGGTTGGCGATGAAGGAGGTGTGCATGCACCATCGATACATCCATTGGGGCAGTTTGTTACAGAATATTTGCCATCTGCAGAGCAGCTCGTGAGTTGAAGGCCTTTGCAAAAAGGTTTATCGATAGCAGGATTGCAGTCCACATCTGTTGGCGTTGGGGCTGGCGGTTTGCATGTGCCATTATCACAGCCATTGGAACAGCCCGTCAGTGCAATGAATCCCTCATAGCAGGTTTTGAGCTGATTGCCGTCACAGGTAGGGGCATATACCATTGGATCACAGGTTTCGTTGGTGGGCATCGGGTTGCACGCGCCATTGGTGCAGCCATTGGAGCAGGGCGTTAAAAGGACTTTTCCGTTATCCTGGCAGCTCTTGACATTGTTGCCTTCACAGATAGTCAGAAATGTCGCAGCAGTACATGTCTCACCCGTTTCGTGGCCTTTGTTGCGGTCCGAAGTATTTTCCGTGGCACATCCGCATGCAAATACAGCGGCCATGACTGAAATCAAAAGTGTTTTATTCATACAGAAACTCCCAATGGATGATGATGCTCGCCCTACATAGGGGAAGAAAAAACCGCATCTATCATAGGGCAAATGGATGGGATTTTCCAGTGCTTACGCATGGATTTGAATGATAGGATTGCCTTTGCGCTTGTGCGACAAATCTAACGATAAACAGCTTCACTGCTTCCAATCAATTCGTCAGGCGTCGCATCGTACATGGGGAAGGGGAACGGAATGCTCAAGACCTGTTCAGTCGAATACAGTCGCGTTATCGTATATAAAATAGGTATCTGATCGCCGACAGCATAGTGTCCTTCGGGCGCTTCGTGGCATATATACTGATGGATGAGATCCTCTTCGCGTACATCGTCGGGCGGATTGAATTTATAGGAAATCACGAATCTCGGTTGTTCATTGATAAATAAGGAATCGTTTTGGTTGATAATAATATTATCATGATCTTCCCTGTATTCAATTCGGGTGATCGTTGCTACCGTTTTGCGGCCGGAACGAACAATCTTTAAAAGTTGAGATGTATCAAATTGCGAATTGCGCTGCAAAGGTTGGTAATAATACTTGCTGTCATAGACTTTGTTGATAACGCTGTAATCTGTTTTGTATAATATGAGCCAGAAAAAAAACATTATCATAGACCACCAGATTAAGCCAGTAAGATGGCTCGAATCAAAAAAGTAGATAAACAGCACGACTGAAATGATAAGCGGAATCGTATAGCGCTTAAAAAACGGCCTGAGATTGCTCGAAATGGTGGCCTTTTTATCGAGGACGGGCTTGAGCTCATATTTTTTTAAGGTGATATTGGCATTTTCTTTGATAAACAAAACGTCAACCATCTGTGGAATCGCCCGCGGTGTTTGATCCGACAGGTGCTGCCACAGGTTCATATTGCCGTCTTCACCGATGCACTGAACTTCTTTTAATTGTCGGTTGTAATTTTTATCGGTATCGGTTCCGTCCGATTTGAGTATATCGATCTGATAATCTCCCTTTTTGAACTGTTCAAAAATACGGATAAGATCGTCGGTATCCGTCATTCTGAGCATGATATCGGGGTCGAGCATCCTGCGAAGTATGCTGATGAGTTCCGGCTTATGGGTTTGTTCCATCTCCGGCTCAAACATCAGGCGGAAATCCTTGCAGGGCAAGGTGGCCGGCGATTTTCCGCAAAATAATTCCACGCTTACTGCCGCCAGTGCATAAATATCACTCCCAGGAATCGGCCTGCCCATGAGCTGTTCGGGCGGCATGTAGCCATACGTGCCGGCAACCGTCGATCCACCGCTCTGTACCTGCGGATTCGCTACCGCACCAAAGTCGATGAGCGTCACCTTGCAGCCATTCGATTGGGGTTCAATCATGATATTCGAAGGCTTGATATCGCGGTGAATGACTGGCGGCGTCATGCGATGCAGCTGTTTTAATATTTTGAGCATTTGTATGATGATATCATAAACTTCGTTCAACTGAAAGCGATGTCCCGCTTTGATCATCTCGGCGAGTGACTGGCCAGGGATATATTCCTGAACGATGTAGGAACAAGGGGGATCGTCGTCGAGGCAGTCGATGGCATCGTAAAAATGCGCCACGCCTTTGATATTGAGCGAAGCCAGAACGTTGGCCTCGCGATGAAACAGCTCGTACGATTTCCATGTTTTGACCGACCCGACATTGAGCTGTTTGGCCACGACTTTCTTTTGGTCGCTCAGCCGCGTGGCCAGATAGACTTTGGCCTGCGAACCGTAACCGAGAATGCGTTCGAATCGGTAGGTTTCGCGCAGAGATGCGGGCGTTTCGATCATTTCTGTCTTTGCGTCCGTGGGTTGAGTTTTTGGGGATGCTGAAAGGGATTTTTTAGCTGTATCGGTCATGTTTTTATTGTGGTTAGCGTCTATGCGCGGTGCGCATACGACGCTTTTGGGCGCTGCCTATGCGCGGTGCGCATACGGCGCGCCGTTTTGCAGGGGAGAGTATACCCCAGATAGATGTCGATAACTTTGTGGGGCGCGGTTACTACCAGTATTCTTTAATCGCTGCTTTGGCTTCTTCCTGAGTAAGATGAAGGTTTTGAGTCAGGTAGTCTACGGTCTCACTTTGTGATTTTCCAAAATCTTTAAGAATGCGTATGGCGGATGCTTTCTCACCGTTTGCAAAGCCAGCCTTTTCACCTTTAGATAATAATTCATTTTCCCAGCGATCCATGATTTCACACATTGTCGTTTTCCCTTCCAGAAAATCTGTTTTGTCCATTAATGTAAAAGATTGCTTATTGGTTGTTGCTGCTAAAATAGCGAGCATTGCATCAATGTATTTAACGGGTTGTTGAATACCAGTGATTTTGCCTTTTGTTCGCATTTCGCACAAAGCTTCGACAAGAATTCTAAAATCTCCTGTCAGACATGCTCTTTGTTTATGTGTGAGCCATGCGAGATTCGTCACTCTGATCTTATAGTTTTGAAAGAATTTTGCAAGCTCTGGCGGAAGATTGACCAAATCTCGCAGTGAGTATGGCCAACGCCACTTGTACTTATAGCTGAAATTGAGCACGTGCGTAAAGACTGGAGCAATTCTGGTGTCTTGATTTAATGGTGTATCTTTTTCAAGTTGATAGCGATACCTCGTCCAATCGTATCCCATGACGCGAACGGGCATGCCGATATCGACGGACATTTGATTTTCAAAACCGCACACGATTAGGCCGAGGGCAAAGCCGTCGTAGAGTTTTACGACATCACGTCGCAGTTCTTCTGGTTTGTTGTGTTCGACATGCTCGTATTCTGTCGATGCTTCGAGCAGACGATTAGGGTCGAGTCTGAATTCGTTGTTGAGCGCAAATGCGCTAAAAACCTATGCGAACTCGTCATCATAGGCAAGCAGCATTTTGTGGGATTTGTCTGGCGTTCCCATTTGAGCCTCCATAAAATGTAAAAGCGATATTGCTGTTACAGCAATATATGGGACATTTTTTGAAAAAACGGCCAAAATAAATGCATAGATGGTAAAAAATTGTCGAGACTACTGTTTTCAATGGTTACGCTATGTTTACTTTTTGAATACGCTCCGGACGGGCAACATTCCGCAGTCAATGTAAAGGAATTAACAAAAATACTACTAGCACGTCTTTATAATGTAATGATATAACATACAGTGGTTTAGTCTGCCTTAGACTAATTGAATGCCGCTGCAGCACGGTCGGTGCATGCAAGCAGTCTATTTGCTGCCATGATTTGCTGATTGCTGTTCGGCTCTGATTCGTCTCTCTAAAAAACAGGGTGAGTTAAAATGCATCGTATACCAGGAATGACTTTGGCCGTTTTCTTTGTTTTGGCAAGTGCTCAGGTCGCATTTGCCGATCCCAAACCCGCTGCGAACGAACCAGCTGCCGAAGAAGTCACAGAACCAGTCGATCCCTGTCAGACGCTGGCTGAAAATACGACCTGGAATACAGAAGTTGTTTTGCTGACCGAGAATGTCAAACGCAAAGATTTCGATGCTGCGCTTCTGAATGCCGAAAAACTCACGCAAATCTGCGACCGATCGCCGATTGTGAATTATTCGATTGGCCGAATCTGGCAGGAAAAAGGCGACGAAGCCAAAGCTCTCGAATTTTTAAAACGCGCCACGCTGCATACACGCGAATTCAATATTCCGGACAGCAATCTCGAAAAGATGTGGTACGACCGTTACGAAGCCGAACATCCCGATGCACGCCCCGAAAACATCGAAGCACGCCAAAAGGAGATCTCGCAGCTCCATAGCGATGTTGATGCTGCCAACGAGCGCACCCGCATGGTGACTGCCGAGCGCGATGCCAAAATCGAAGAAATACACCGACTCGAAAAAGAATCGCACGACAACTACGGCACCGGCCTCTGGACCGGTGTTGGCATCGCCGGGGCTGGCGTCGTACTCGCCGCTGTCGGCGGGGCCATGATGGCGGTGAAGAAGGATGAGGCGGTGGATAATAGTAAGTTTGATGTTCATTTCGATTGTAAAACAACTGAAGAGACTTGCAAACCAATCATGACAGGGGGATTTTCTGTAAAACATGATTATACAGCTTACATGATCATGCTTGGTGCAGGCGCAGGACTTGCCGTTGCAGGTAGCATTGTTGCCGGCATCATGGGATATAAGTATACGCATTCGAAAGACAGCGATGAAACGTTATCGTTTGGTATTTCTCCCACAGGGGCTGTCGTGAACGTAACTTTTTAGTGAATTGTGAATTATACATAACGGACAAATAAAAAAAGGAGAAATGCTATGCATAACAATCTGAAACGACTCATGATTTTGTCGATTGCTGCTATAGGAGTGCAGGCCGCAGGATGCGGAGAGACGACACTCTCGTCAGATAAGTTATTGGAGCAGTATTGTCGGGACACAAATCGCGTTGTAAAAAATGGTGAGTGTGCTTGTGAGGATGAAACAAAGATATGGAAAAATAATGAATGTGTGAGTCCTGATGAGCCAGATAAATGCTCTGATGGAACGCATAAATGTGACAACAACCGCGTCATGATTTGTACTGAAGGCGAATGGACTGTCGAAAAGGCGTGTGAAGAGAATGAGACGTGTAATAACAGTACATACCGATGCGATCCGAATGTACAGGAGACTTGTGAAGAAGAAGGTAAACATAAATGCGATGGCAACCGCGTCATGATTTGTACTGAAGGCGAATGGACTGTCGAAAAGGCGTGTGAAGAGAATGAGACGTGCAATGACAATACATACCGATGCGATCCGAATGTACAGGAGACTTGTGAAGAAGAGGGGGCTCATAAATGCGATAGCAACCGCGTTATGATTTGTACTGATAGCGAATGGACTGTCGAAGAGGTGTGTGAAGAGAATGAGACGTGCAATGACAGTACATTCGAATGCGATCTGAATGCGTCGGAGACTTGTGATGAAGAAGGTGCAACGCGCTGTTCGTTAAATAATAAGCAGATTGAAACCTGTACTGATGGAGGCTGGGTAGGTTCGGATTGTGCGGATGAGCAAGTCTGTGTGATGAAAGATAATGATGCCGTATGTGAAGTGTGTGATAATGGAGATACACGCTGCACGGTCGA
>JAGACY010000407.1 GCA_017613855.1 Pseudomonadota bacterium | reverse complement strand
GATCCGTATGGTCGGGGCGAATGCCCCGGCCATAGGAGAGCCCACAAAAAAAACGCCAGATAGGGGCGGGTGTGTTATGTTTTTTTGCAAAGGTGTAAAAAAGGCGGGTATGGTGGTCAGCACCGTTTAGTCCATCATTTTCACTTCGGCATCAGTTCTATAATCACGAGTTCAGGTCGATTGTATATTCGCGGAACCCATGTGCTTTCCCGGGCGAGTCCGCGACTGACGATCATAATCGTACCATTCTGTTCATACAGACCGCCTGCCAGCTTTGGGATAATCCCCTGATTTGGCGCATATACGCCGTTAAGGATGCCAGGGATACGCCACTGACCGCCGTGGGCATGACCGGCCAAAACCAGGTCGAAACCATATTGACTGTAAGTATCCAGTAACTCCGGACGATGTGTCAGCAGAATGGTGTAAGCCCCATCTCTGGGTTGTGCTGCGACATACGCCAGCTGCGCATTCAAACTGCCTTCCGCGTGCTCAAGATAACTGATTTTGCGGTTCCAGGCATACGGATCGTCAATGCCGCAAATATTCAGGCGCGATCCCTTGATATTTATACTGGCCATTTCGCCGCTCAGCCGGATAACGCCCCATTTTTTCAACGCGGCCATCTTTCGCGCAAAACCATCTTTGCCGCTCCAATACTCATGATTTCCGGTTACATAGTAACTCGGATACCGACCGCTGATGCCTTGCAAAAATGAAACGGTGTTGTCGTCCGGCAATATATCATCAAAGATATCTCCTCCCAATAAAACCAGATCCGGTGCCTGTGCATCCAGCACATCCAAAAGATCTCGCTGGTTTTCTCCATAATCGCAGGAGTGTAAATCCGTTACCAAAGCAATGCGAATCGGCTGAGTAACGCCGTTGGTACTCAGACGATAAGGAACGACTTTGAGTGCGTTGTATAGTCCAGGCAGCAGCAGACAAAGAAATATAACTGGTAAAGCAATGATGATCTTTATTTTGGTTTTCACAAAAATCACTCCCTCGATGAGAATGGCTGTTATTTACAATGTATTGCGCAGTAAACAGAGTTCGGACTACAAACCATCCAACCAGATCCAATTTACCATCAAACGCGGTGGGCCTCAAGATGCAGCAAATGACGGAATGTACGTGCTATCTTTATGCTTTGCCGTGCCATTTTGATGCGCTTTAATGCACGGCGTCCGGCATTTTCGGGCCTGCTTTCACCGGCTTGCTTGCCCAATTGCTACAGCCCACAAAAAAATCTCGCCAGATTTGAGTATGCGCGTTATGGTTATGTGTACGAGCCTGTAGAACGGTTCGATGGAACGGATGGGCGAGGGCGATTGTTGGGAGGAACGGTCATGGCAGCACGGAATATACGGGTGACGACATCGGATTTTGCGAATATGCGCAACGATCAGGCGGTGTATGTGGACAAAACACGTCTGATTTATGAAATGGTGCATGACGACCGGGCGTTTTTTCTGGCGCGGCCAAGGCGGTTTGGCAAGTCGCTGCTGGTGTCGGTGCTTCAGGCGTATTTTGAAGGGCGGCGCGATCTGTTCGATGGGTTGGCGATGGCTGAGCTCGAAAAGGATTGGGTGCAATATCCCGTGTTTAAATTCGATATGAGTGGCACGCGGTATGTGCATCCCGAGATTTTGGCTGAACAACTCGATCGACAGCTGACAGAGTACGAACGAATTTATGGGGTTGAAAAAGAGTATAAACAACCTGGTACGCGGTTTCAGGAGTTGATTCGGAGAGCCTGTGCAAAGACAGGCAATCAGGCCGTCGTGCTGATTGATGAATATGATGCGCCTTTGCTCGACGTGCTTCGCGAGGAATCGTTCGAGCCGATGCGAAAGATGTTGCAGGGATTCTATAAAGTTCTGAAGGAATCGACGGCATATCTGCGCTTTGTGTTTTTGACGGGGGTGACGAAATTCAGTCAGCTGAGCATTTTCAGTGCTTTGAATAATCTGAAAGATATTACGATGGATCCTCGCTATGCGGCTATTTGCGGCATCACCAAAGATGAACTGAATTCGGAATTGATGCCGGAAGTTGAGGCAATGGCGGAAGAACTTGGGATTTCTGTTGAACGATTGCTCGGTAAGTTGAAATATAAATACGATGGCTACCATTTTACCGAGCGCTGCCCGGATATTTATAATCCTTTCAGTCTGATGAATTGCCTGAAAGACAGGGATTTGAAGAATTATTGGTATTCGACAGGTACGCCGACGCTTTTGATGAAGGCAATTGCGCAATATACGATTCGTCCCGAAAATTTGGATAGTTTTAATGCCACCGAAATGGAGTTAAACGCTCCGATGGAAAAAGCGGATACGCCGATTCCCGTGCTGTATCAAAGTGGTTATATTACGATTACATCTGTTCGCAATGGAAAATACAGATTGGGGTTTCCAAACGAAGAAGTGCGGGTAAGCTTCTTAAAAGGGCTTGTGCCTTATTATACAAAACAATCTGAACGCGAGAACTTATCTTTTGTTATGTCACTGACCGATGCTTTGGAGGAACGTGATGTAGATCGTGCTATGACGCTGATGCGCAGTTTTATAAGTTCGATTCCGTATAATGCCGAGCGGCAGGATGAGGCCCACTATAAAACGATTTTTTATCTTATATTCCGCATTGCTTCGGAATTCTGCGTGCGCACGGAAGAGTGCACAGCTGCAGGCCGTAGCGATGCCTTGATAGAAACCGATGATACGATCTATTTGTTTGAGTTCAAACTCGACGGATCGGCCGAAGAGGCTTTGAAACAGATCGACGACAAAGGTTATTATATTGCCTACGAAGCCGGGGATAAAAAGATTATCAAAATCGGTGCGAATTTCGATAAAGACCGCAGGACGATTGAACGCTGGGTTGTCGGGTAGCGGTGGCTATTTGCCAATAAATATGATTACGGAGTCGCTATGATTTCTGAGATTGTCGTCTATAGAGGAAAAGAATACGACGCGACAATATTGTCGGATTATATATGGAAGATGGTGTGCTATACGCTCATAAAAAAGAGGAAAATGCGACAGGTGTTGTCATTGACGATGCCGAAGCCAACATGGATGTGGCATTGACCAATCTAACCGGAATCATTGACATGCACATAGGTGAAGTT
>JAGACY010000406.1 GCA_017613855.1 Pseudomonadota bacterium | reverse complement strand
GGGGATTGCGATTTGTTATATTTTTGCTACAAATAAAAGAGGTTTTTGCTTCTGGAGGATGCTATGCAAAAATATTCGCGATTGATGATTTCCTGTTTTGCACTTGTGCTTTGTTCCTATGGGTGTTCGGACGACGGTAATGTCGCTCCGGTTCCGTCACAGCCCAAACTGAGCCTTGGGGATGCGTGTGAAAACAGCGAGTTATGTCCCGAGGGCAGTGTCTGTGCAAACGGTGTCTGCACAGATTCGTCTGACCCTTGTGCAGAATTAGAGTGTGATGGTGAATGCAAGGACGGCAAATGTGTTGAAGAAGATGTCAATACTTGCGGTGGTAAGCAGTGTGATGAGAACCAAAAATGCCAGGATGATGTCTGTGTAGATCTTTGTGGCGGAGAAATCTGTCAGGAAGGTTTCATCTGCATTTCGAACAAATGCACGGAAGAAATAACGGGGGCTCCTTGCGGCGACACAACCTGTACGGATGAACAGTATTGCATCAATGAGATCTGTCATGAGGCGGGCGATTGCGGAGGCATTGCATGTACAGACGATGAGGTTTGTCTTAATGATGCATGCCATGTACCGGGTGACTGCGGCGGTCTGCGCTGTACCGATGAAGAATCCTGTTTTAAGGACGAGTGCAGGCCTTTTGGGGAGTGCGATGGCGTTGCCTGTAAAGACGATGAAACTTGTTCTGTGGATGGATGCCGTCCCATCGGTGATTGTGGCGGCGTCACTTGTTATGAGAATGAGTTCTGCTTCCAGGACAGCTATTGCATGGAAAAGGTCAAATGTGGGGATATCTACTGCGATGTCAACTTTGAGTGCATAGATGGGGCATGTCAGCCAAGTTCATTTTGTTTTGAAACAGGCTTGCCGTTTTGTGGTGATTCATGTTGTGGGCTTGATGAATTTTGCGGTAAACGCTCAACATGCTGCACCAAGGAGAATGCCTGCGGTCAGGATTGTTGTCAGTCCGGGGAAGTCTGCGAGAATGAGGTTTGCCATATTGCGTGTGAGGGCGGCGTCGAACGATGTACGCAGACTGACGGTACAGAGGTCTGCTGCGCCCAGGAGGAGATTTGTTCATCCCACCAGTGTTTTAAGCCAACGACGAGCTGTGTTGACAATTACATGTGCGAGAATGGCCAGTACTGTGACCCTGAAACCAAACAGTGTCTGCCGCAGCCCACAGGCGAAGTTTGTATGGCGAACCCGAAGGGCGGGGCGGTTCAGCCGACATTGGTCTGGTACTGGGGCAACGGTGAACAGAAACCCGATGCTGCCTCCTTCCCCGATCACACGCATGTCATGTCGGCCCCGATGGTCGCCGATATCAACAACGACACGATTCCCGAGGTCGTATTTAATTCATTTTCGACGGCGGATTATGTCGGCAACGGAATTCTGCGCATCGTGCGTGGAACGGACGGTTTGCCGCTGGCTTCGAGCGACGGCAAACCGATGACGGACGGTGGCAGTCAGGTGGCCATTGGCAAGCTCTATCCCAAAGACAAGTATCCCGAACAGAAGTACAACAATCTCGATGTTTCGGGTCTTCAGATTGTGACCTGTGTCATCAACGGCAGCAACAAGAATACCGATTTCAAGATTGCAGCTTACAATCATCAGGCCAAGTTATTGTGGATGCACAACAGCACGCATAACGAATGCGGGCAGAGTGGTCCCGGCATTGCCGATTTTAACGGTGACGGTATTCCCGAGGTTTTCAGCCGCTACAATGTGTACAACGGCCAGACCGGCGAGATGATTGCGCGTATTCCCTGTGGTGATTCGACCTACTGGCATGAGGCGTGTGACTATCCGCTAGCTGCAGACCTCAACGGCGACGGCGTGCTCGAGCTCGTCGGCGGAAATATTGCTTATACCGTTGATTTTGAAAATAAGAAGCTCGTTCCGCTGTATGACGCAGCCCAGAAGGCGGGACATATTGACGGCTATCCGGCCGTTGCCGATCTCGATTTGGACGGGAAACCCGAGATTTTCGTTGTCCGCGCGAACAATAACAGTGTCATGGCTTTTAAACATGATTTTACGAACTTCTGGGATGCGCCGGTCACGCACAACGTCGGGGCTGGTGGACCGCCGACCATTGCCAACTTGAACGACACGCCGAACCCCGAACTGACGTTTGCTGGGAAATATGCGTATATTGCTTACGATTATAAGGGCAACGAACTTTGGCGGCGGACCACGCATGACTGGTCGTCGGCCAAGACGGGGTCTTCAGTTTTCGATTTCGACGGCGATGGCAAGGCGGACGTCGTCTACAATGATGAATACTTCCTGCGTGTGTATGACGGAGAGACGGGCAATACCAAATTCTGTCAGTGCAACGTTTCGGGGACGCATTGGGAGTACCCCGTCATCGTCGACGTCAACAACGACGGACATGCCGAAATTCTTGTGTGTTCGAACTTTAACGGTGTCTGTCCGTCGTCGCTCCCCGACAGCGAGGGTGGCGATGATCCGTGTGTTCAGAAGCTTATGGCACAGGGGGGCGAGGCGCTTGCGCATACGCATGGCGTCCGCGTTTTTGCAAGCCCGGATCGCGATTGGGTCAATACCCGCAAGATTTACAACCAGCATGCCTACAGCATTACCAATGTTTCGGATGACGGCACCATTCCTAAGAAAGTACGCGATAACTGGACGACGCAGGGCTTGAATAATTTCCGTCTCAATGTACAGCCTGGTGCGACTTACCTGCCTGATCTCGAAATCAGGGAAATTTCTTCACCTTACGACTGTACGCCTCCCATTCCCATTTACTTTAAAGTTGCCAATGTCGGATGGTCTACGGCACCTGCGGGAATTACAGTTCATGTTTGGGCATCGGATAAAGACAGCGATTACAAAGAAATCGGTACCGTCAAGACCGATAAAAAAATCAGCGCGAACGGCGAAATCTCGTTGAAATTCGACTATACGCCCGAATCGAGCGACGCACTCTATCTCCAGTTTACTTTTGGCGATGATGCTCCTGTCGAATGCAACAGCGGTAACAACAGTGCGACCTATAAGATCGTTTGTCCCGTGAACTAATCTTTTGGGGGGATGGTGCCGTTCTATCGCGCTGCGATACGAACGGCTTTTGCCCGGCCTATCTGGCGATATGGCCGGGCTTTTTTTGGGGGCAACCATCTTCGCTGTGCACTCACGATTTATGGGTTACGCCATTCCCAGCCGTGGGTTTTACCCACGGCTAAATCGTTGCGCCCCTGCGGGGCTTGTGATGTTACCCCCAGCGGTGCGTGTCGGATTCTAATGATCTGTCATTCTATTGTGAATGGCGCATTTCGAATTAAATCGCCATCGTTTTCGTCCGCAGCCATTCGGCATCATCTTCATTCAGATGAGGTGCCAGTTGACGGTAGACGGTTTCGTTATAATCGTTGAGCCAGGCAATTTCTTCGGGTAGCAAAATGCCTTTCTGGATTGGAGCTGTGTCATAATAGCACATCGTAATGGTCTCGAATTTGAGCCAGTCGCGCCCGAAATCCTTTACGCCCGTATCGACACAGAGAATGAGATTTTCATGGCGGATGCCATACATCCCTTCGCGATAGAGTCCCGGTTCATTGGAGGTGATCATACCCGGCAAAAGTGGCTGATTCTTAAATCCCTGGCGGATATTCTGCGGTCCTTCGTGGACATTCAGGTAGAACCCAACCCCATGGCCCGTACCATGCCCAAAAGTGCGGTATCGGCGCCACAAAGGCTCGCGGGCAAGTACGTCGATTTGACATCCCGCAGTTCCCTTGGGGAATATACACATCGCAAGGCGAATATGCCCTTGCAGCACGAGCGTGTAATCTTCTTTTTCGAGCTCTGTGCAGGGACCGACGGCAACCGTGCGCGTGATATCCGTCGTACCATACAGATATTGACCTCCCGAATCGCATAAATACAGTCCATGATTGCCGATCTTCGTCGATCCATCGCTTGGCGTGACATAATGCGGCAATGCTGCGCCTTCGCCCCAGGCCGAAATCGTTTCGAAACTATCTCCCCGATAATCGGGACATTCGCTGCGGAATTTGCCCAGCTGAACTGCGGCATCCCATTCAGAAATGGTTTTGCCGGCTTTGATTTCATCCTCAAGCCAGTGCAAAAACCGAACAACGGCCACGCCATCGGCGATATGTGCTTTGCGCATGCCTTCGATTTCAACATCATTTTTGAGGGATTTTTTTAATAATATCGGGGATTCACCCGTTGTATACGGGGCACCTGTTTTCCCTGATAATGCCTCATGCAGACAGTAATTTAATGTTGAAGGATCGACAAACAGCTTGTTTTCCAGATGTTTTAAATGATCTACGATCGCATCGTATGCACAGATTGTGACAGAATCGGCTTCGAGCGCTGCAAAACTGGCGGCTGTTATATCATCGGGGGTATTCGATTTGCGTATATACAGACGAATATCCGAATTTGTAATCAGTAAATAGGATATCACAATCGGGTTATAATCGATGTCCGAACCGCGCATATTGAGCAGCCACGCAATTTCGTCAAGTGCGGTGAGCAATATGGCATCACAATGGTGATTGCGCATTTCTTCGCGAATCCAGGCAATCTTTTCGGCGCGAGTACTTCCGGCATACGCATCACTCAGGATTGTGACAGGATTTTGAGGAATGGCGGGACGATCTTTCCAAAATGCGTCGAGCATGTCTGGGATATTGGCAATTCTGGGAGATTTTTTTCCGGCAGAAATAAAGGCATCTCTGAGTTCATCGATTGCCGAAACCGTCTGGCACAGGCCATCGACGGCAATAACAGGATGATCTGTATTGAGATTTTTTGCCAGCCATTCGGGAATCAGAATCTGTTCGGGTACGTTTGTCTTGTGCAGTTCAATTCCTGTTCCCGGGAGTTGTTTTCCTGCCTGAATAAAATACCGGGTATCCGTCCATAGACCTGCGTGATTTGCCGTAATGACGACATCCCCCGCTTCACCGGTAAAACCGGAGATCCATTTGACCTGCTGCCAGCGTGGTGCCACATACTCGCTTGAGTGCGGATCTGATCCCGTGATGATGACCGCATCCCAGCCATTTTGGCGCATCAAGCCCCTTAATTGTTCTACTCTTTCTGCATAAATATTGGACATTTCGGACTCCCGACAGGTTATTCTTATAAAACATGCGCATTTGGCGCGTGCCGCATGATACCATAGTTCTTGTGGTTTGGGATAACAATTCAGCCGGGGCTATGCACCGGCTGAACAGTGAACACAGCGTTAAGCATGAAGCTCATTATTCTTTGTAAATTTGTAAAAAAGTGTTAATAAATATATGAGGTCATCTGTGCAAATGGCAATTATGTGCTATTTCGCAAAAAGTTTTTTCTCGCATTAGGAGGAAGTGTGAAAAAGTCATTCTATTCACTTTTGGCTTGTTTGCCTTTGATCATGGTTGCGTCATGCGCCGAAATGGATTCGATGGATGAAACCGATCTGGATTTGGTGGAGCAGAGTGCTGCATTGATTCCCGGCCAGCCGGTCTATCCTTCGGGAAATGCCATGAGCGGACTCGTTGCCAAGCGCGTAGCCAAAAAAGTCAATTTCTGGGGCAAAAAGGAAATCGTTCCCGAATTCAGCGCATTCAACGTCTCGGGTGCTGATCTCGGTGTGCTGCACAATGTTCGCATTGCCCAGGTTGCCAATCCAAGTGTCCACAAGAATGTGATCTTTATGACTGCAGGTCAGAAACAGTCGAGCAGCGGGCATGCCAATGGCGTGACCGGACAGGCTGCCGATTGGGATAAGAATTGCGGTGATGTCCAGTGCACTGGCATTTCGCTCGATGAGCGTTCGATGGCGATGAAGCTCAAATCCTACAATTGGTTCCCTAATGCCTGGTTTGCCGTTGCCACCGACAATAACTTTGATTACACGATGTCGAGCTCAAAACGCTCCCATCTGGTTCAGGGTTTTGTCGCTTGGATTAAAACCAAGATTACGTCCGACACCGAAAATATCGTACTCGCCGGCAGTTCGCGCGGCGGCTGTCTCGTGACGCTGATTGCTCAGGAACTTCGCAAGACGCATACGTATGATCATATTAATATCTATGTCTCGTCATACGATGGTGTATGTGTCAAAGACGGCGAACTCGGTGTCACCACGACGAAAATTAACAATCCAGTCAGGCCTTCCGGTACCTATTATGGTGGCTGGGCTGTCAACATGACTTCCCAATTCCCGAATCATCAGAATCTGCATATCTATCATCTCTCTGGTGGACAGGAAGTCGTTGCAGCTTCTGGT
>JAGACY010000405.1 GCA_017613855.1 Pseudomonadota bacterium | reverse complement strand
TCCCATCATTATTGAATGTTGATTTTAATCTGTCATGTTCTGATTAATTTTTATCCCCTGCGTATGGCGCTTGCGCCATAGCAGGGATCCAAGGCCGTATGCGCCCTTTTGGCGCATAGGCCGCTGGCGAGCCGCAGGGGCGTAAAACGCCGCAAGGCGAGCGAAAAAAATCTCTCATTGTTCGTCTCATCGTGGTGAAAAAGAAAGCGCCCCAGGTGGGGCGCTTACGATGAGACCATCATTATAATGTAGTGAGACTACTTGCCAACGTATTGGCCGGCAAACAAAATCCCGTTGGAGTCATTGTGAATGAGTGCAAATGCAAACGGATGGTCTGCATGAAAGGTTTTCTTATCCATTGAAACGCCGTTTTTCTCCATGCTGACCGCCGTGGCTGCTGCGGCGCGGGTGCCTTCTTCATCGACTTCGATGACAGCTTTGTGGATGATTTTACTAATAAAGACATCGAAGTTGGAGATCATCTGTTTAAAGTCTGCTGCGTCGGTAAAGGCGAGTTTCATGCCCAGAGATTTAAGGATATCGATGGAATTGTCGATGCTGCTTTCGATTTTGAATTTAGGCAGGGCAATGGAAACTTCAATATTCTCGGCATCCGTGATGATTTTTGCGATAGCGCTGCCATCGAGTCCGTCGAGCATGACGGGGAGTTTGTCCATCTCATTGGGGAGCATGAACAGCATTGAGAATTTGTCGCCAACATAGGGCATGACGATGGCTTTGAATGAATCATTTTCATAATAATTGACATTCGTGCTCTGGTTCATCATGTCAACTTTTATTTTGTCCGTGGCATTGACAGAGAAATCCGCTTTTTGGGTTTTATCTTTCTGGAATTTGTATTTCCATTCACCATCGAAATGAATGGCATTGACCAGCACCATCTGCGTATTGCTGTTGACATCGTTTGGTTTGAGCAGATTGGGGATCATCTTATTCGTCACATTGCTTACCCACTCATTGATGATTCCAACGATTTCTGCGGCATGCCCGACGAAGTCGACAATCTGCAGAGGGGCTTTGAACTGGTCGTTCATATAGGTCTTAAATGTCGGAACGACTTCGGCACTACTGTCGACCCAAATGCGATTTGCAATTGAAAATTTGCTGCCTTCAGTCTGTCCATCAAAGCGCAGGTGGAGGCTCATGGCACCACTTTCTTTTGCAATGTTTGCGGCGTCATTGCTCACGTGGAGGACATCAGCCATTTCTTTGAGCGTGTCAGTGCCGGCACCGCATGCCGTCATGCTCAGGGCAGAATGCAGTGAGAATGGTGAAAAGACGAGATTCGAGTTTCCGTCGAGTTTGTGCATGAAATCCATGCCGAATGAATTGAGGTCTTTGCCCCAGTCTTTGGCTGCTTTGTCTTCGACAGCGGGGACGTCGGCTGCCGTGAGTGCGGCTTCGGTCATCTGAACATCGACGGCTGCTTTGGAATTGCCTGGTTTCGAGGGATTGGATGAATTGGAATTGGAATTGGAATCCGAATCTGAATCGGAACATCCAGCGGCGAAGCAGGCGATGGCAGCAGCAAATAAGAACATTTTAAATGTACGCATGAAAAACTCCTTTATTGGGGAAGAAAAGAAGAAAAGACCGGCAGAGAGTATAGCGCAATTTTGGGGAGAAACAAGATGGATAATGGATAATGATGAATGCATAATGATCTGTACGCCCCGGAGGGGCGGTACATTCGTAGTCAATAACCGTGGGTGAGCGAAGCGTAATCCACGGATTATGGGTGAAACCCACGGATGCCAGTACCTCATGTAAAAAAAAAAATGTAACAAAGTCGATCTGACTGGCATCATATCTATGAAAGGATAGTCCTTTCCATTGAGTGGGGATTGAATCATGGAGTTTAAAGAATTGCAGAGAGGTGCGGCGATCTACCTTTGGCACACCAAAAACAATCAGAGCAGTTATCGCAAGGTTTTATGCGCAAAAGATGTCGATGCACTCGAATTGGCGTGGTCTGAGGTGGGGGGATCTGAACTGCTGAATGATGCAGCAGAGCAGGGTAAATCTGCTGAATTTCGATATCACAGGAGTGGGAGTATCATTCTGATCCCCGGGGATGAGGGTTATCCCCGGCAAGTGTACGACATGCAGGCTGCGCCAATTCTCTGTGTGCGCGGCAATTGTGAGCTGTTGAAGCAGCCTCAGATCGCGATTGTGGGCAGTCGCCAAACGACCGGGAATTCACGCCAGATTGCGCCGATAATTGCCGAAGAAGTGATTTCGCGGGGGTATGTCATAACGAGTGGCGGTGCCTTTGGTATTGATGCCATTGCACATCGCCATGCGATGGCCTGTCAGGCACCGACGGTCGTCGTCAGTGCCATTGGGACGGATAAAGTTTATCCCAGGGAGAACTGCGATATTTATGAATATGCCTGGCAAAATGGCGCGGTTGTCACTCAGTTCCCCAATCATTCTATGGGATATGCGCCCAATTTCCCGCTGCGCAATGATGTCATTGCAGCTTTGAGTTTTGCTGTCATTATCGTGCAATGCGGCGAAAAAAGCGGTGCACTTTATACGGCCCATGCTGCACGAAAACTGCGTCGCACCGTGTATGCGGCTGCCATGCCCGGTTTTGATGACAAAACCGCAGGAGGATTATCGCTCATTCGCAGCGGACATGCGCAAATGTTGTCTTCATCGGATGATTTTGACCAGATGATGCCTCGCCTGCAGAAAGAGATTCATTTTGAAGCTCAGCCGGATGAGGACCAACCTTCACTTCCCATTGTACCGGCAATGCTGTCGGAGACCCAGAGGCAGATCGTATCGATCATCGCATCACATGCGGGCATGACGCGCATGCAGTTGAAAACCTCCTTGCCAGAATCCGTCGATTTTGATGTTTCTCTTTTGGAACTGGAACTCGCCGGAGTCGTGGCACTTAAAGGCGGTATCTATTGCATGAATGGTATTGCGGGATAATAACCCGTTTGCATTATACAGTGATTGGCTACATGTAGTTAATGAGATGCAATAAAATTAAGCATTTACGCCCTTGAAACCTGTCTTGAATCTCCATATATAGGACAAACCTTCGACGCTGTGAGGCGTCGTTTTTTTTCGGGAGGAGATTGTCATGGCGTGTAAAGGCGGATTTGCGCTGTCGTTGTTGGTTTTGTTGGCTTTGGGAATGGCCGGTTGTACAGATGATGGGGGCGAAGAGAACGATTGCGGCGGATTGTGCGCCGTAGGACAGAAATGCGATGTCAAAACGAATTTGTGTTACGTGCCGTGCGGCGCATTAAGATGCGCTACGAACGAAATATGCGATCCCGTAACCATGCTGTGTACACTTCCGTCAAACTGCAACAATTGCAATGGATTATGTGGTCCCACACAAACCTGTGACGCGGCAGCATGCATCTGTCGGGAGAATTCTGTCGTTTGCAACAACTGCAATGGAACATGCACACCCGATCAAATCTGCAATCCATCGACTTGTCAATGCGATCCCAAACCCGTGGAATGCAACAACTGCAATGGGACATGCGGAGAAAATCAAACCTGCGATTCTGAATCGTGCACCTGTCAGGATAATCCCGTCGTTTGTGATAATTGCAATGGTGAATGCAGAGATGACCAAACGTGCGATATCGCATCGTGCACCTGCCAGGATAATCCCGTCGTTTGTGACAATTGTGGTGGCAAATGCAGAGATGACCAAACGTGCGATATTGCATCTTGCACCTGTCAGGATAATCCCGTCGTTTGCGATAATTGCGATGGCAAATGTACAGACAAGCAGGTTTGCAATACCTCGTCATGCAAATGTGAGCCAAAACCGGTAGATCCGGGCAAATGTGAATTCGTCAAAAATTGCAATGAGAAATATGAAACCTGGGATGAAGAAAAATGTGATTGTGTCAATACGGCATGTATTGGCAAAACATGGGATCCTGAAGTTTGTTATTGCTCGATTACCGGAAAATTGTGGAAACACGGTGGCGAGATACCATGTGACGAAGAAACCTCCACAGAATGTGAGGAAAAACCGGAAAACGTCGTCGTCAACTGGAGCTTTGAGGATTGGACGAACGATATCCCCGATAACTGGTCACTCTATAACAATGCCTTTAGCCAGGCAGGTTCACTGAACAAGGTTACGGATCCCAAATCGTGTGAATATGCGGTTCTTTTTGCGAACCCAAGTAAAAAGGTCGCACGTATTGAGGGGGATCCCATCATGATTCCCGAAAAGACATATTCCGGAGGCAATCTCAAACTAAAATGTACCGCATGGGTCAAGGGCATTGGTAAAGTCAATCTCGGTTACCGCGGTCTGAATGATGAAGGGAAGGATGTTTCTGCCGAAACAATGGAAGACAAGAAAACGGCTTCTTTGACCGGAGCTCCGGAGTATAAGAAGATGGAATTTACCGCGTCATTTGGCAACAGCGTGGCTTTCCAGCCCCTCATCGGTCTGCGTAGTGTCGATGACAGCACAATCAGCGATACGGCAATTACCGTCGATGATTTCGAATGTGTGGTCGAAGATACGCTTTGCACGGGCATATCTTGTGAGCATGACTGGGAAATCTGCGATATTGCGAACCATAAGGATGAAAATGACAAATATATCGGCCTTTGCATTCCCCGCGAGGGTTTCTGCGATGTGACCAAGGACGCGGATGGTAAAGTTCAGACTTTGGGATGTAAAACGACAGAATCCTGTGATTTGACGACACATACGTGTCGTCGCGAGGATGGCAAATGCGATTCGAACACCGATTGTCCGGATGATTCCAAACCCGTGTGCAATACGACTTCACATGAATGTGAGGCAGGTGATCCCTGTGCAAAAGCGAAATGTTCGGAGTGGAAAGAATGTACGGTAGCTTCCCGCGGTAAATGCGTGCTCAAAGAGGGGCGCTGCGATAATCTCTTCGATTGTATGGATAAAAGCGCACCTGCCTGTTATGGCGCGGAACACCGCTGTGTTTCTGAGGATTTCGTATATCCGGTGGCAAAGAAGAACGAATGCCCGCTGGGCGAATATTTCAAAATGGTCAACGGGGATAACAAGGATCTGATTTGCCCGGTCAATATCGTTCCGAATGGTTCGTTCGAGGATTGGGAGGAAGTGGATATCACGTCGAAAACCAAAGCACACCTGCCGGTGTGGTGGTATGCGATGGAGGGCGATTTTGTCATCTATCCGAGCCATTATGTGAGTGAAATTCCCTATTCCGCACTCAAGGAATATTCGGCAGCACCGCATTCCGGCAAGAAGGCGCTTCAGGTTGAGTATACCAAGGCAAAAGCCGAGCGGTTTTCGTCACTCGGTTTTGATGTTCCCGGCAAGACTTACGATTGCGTTTACTGGGTGCGCGGCAAAGGTGAGCTCCGCATGCATTGGTATGGATCGCGCGGGGAGGCTTCGAAGGCGATGGTTCCGGCGAATGGCGAATTCATCCAATATGATACAACCGAGTGGACGCGCGAAAAATTTGTCATTAAGAATGCTCAGTCGGATTTGCGTTTGGTTTTCTACGTCGGTCGGACGGATGCCGGCAAAGATCATATCCAGATTGACGATGTCATTTGTACTGAACGTGTTTATTGATGTGCGCGGCTATTGGCCTTTGGCCAATACGCCTTGCGAGCCGTGCTATGGTCTGCATTGGGCAGCCCATACGCACGGCTTTTTTTGGGGGGCTCTGTTGTACGATAGAGGAGATCTTTTCGATTGGTACTTTCATTCGAGAGTATAGCTTGTAGCTTGTAGACGTTTCTTCAGCCTTGAGGGCATATTTCTAAAACTCAGGTAAATGCTATTTCTACTATAAGCTATAAGCTATAAGCTATAAGCTATAAGCTAAATTTAACCCATATCCACGCTTGTATAATACAGCATTTTTTATAGGATTGGCTTCACCTCTATATCACGTGCATACGCAGATTTGACGCGCGTATGCAATAGCGCGGCAGCGCAGCCGTATTTGCCCGCAGGGCAAAAAGGCGAAGCATAAAAAAAAAAAAGAAAAACATTTGACAGTAGTTTCTATCCTGTTATTGTAATTATCGGTAGGGAAGGTGTTTTAACAGCTAACATAAGGAGAAACTACCATGGCAGAAGGAAAAGCGAAAGTTAAGGCTAATAGTGGGTTAAACGTTCGCAAAGGTGCAGGGACGGACTATGCAAAGATCGGTTCGCTGACGAATGGCACAACTGTGTCGTATTCAAGCGAAACCAATGGATGGCTTCAGATCAATTACAATGGAAAAACCGGCTATATATCGAAGAATTATACGACGATATTGACTGCCGCTACGGGTTCGGGTTCGGATACGACTTCGAAGCCGTCGGGTGGTTCGACCAGTCAGAATGTCAGTATCGACGTCGATTCTGCTGTTTCTTACAATAATCAGCGCGGTTATTCCAGCTCCCTGTGGAAACAGATTCAGAATAAGGTTGGTACGACGGCGGACGGTGATCCGGGCCCCAAGACAGCCAATGCGATTGCAGTCTGGCAGAAGAATAATGGTCTTACAGCCGATGGTAAATGCGGTCCGGGAACATTGCAGAAGATGGGCTTGAAGTCGGATGCCGGTTCAGGCGGCGATATTGGTGCGAGCGATGGTGCAACCGGCTCTGGAAAAATCAATGGACATACCAAGAATTACAAGCAGTATGCGAATCCCTGGGGTCCAAAGATGTATTCCAATCACAATGATAAGAGCCAGACCTATAAGAGCAGCGCATGCGGTCCGACGGCTGTTGCCAGCGTTATTGCTTGCAAAGCCGACAGCAGTGTGACGCCTTATACGCTCGGTACCTGGGCTGTTAAAAATGGCTATCGTACCTACAATGATGGTACCTCCCATTCGTTTGTCGGTGCTGTATGCTCAAAATATGGCCTGAGCTGCAAGAAGACTTCCGTCGATGACGGCTGCAAGGCACTTGCCAATGGCAAATATGCAGTTGCGGTCATGGGACCTGGCTATTGGACGAGTGGTGGTCACTACATTACGCCTTATGGCTACAAAGATGGCACCGTTTATGTTGACGATCCCGGTCACAGCTCGCGTCCGAATGGCTTCAAACAGGGCAAATCTGCTTTCAAGAGCCAGTGCAACGGTTTCTGGGTTATTGGATAATCCTGGTGAAAAACATTTTTCAAAAAAAAGCGGCATTTTATGCCGCTTTTTTTTTATTTGTTTCGTAGAAATCTGTATAATAGCGATGGCTTGGTATGCCGAAGGGGGGGGCGTCTGGTCGTTGAAACTATGGAGATTATGATTCTAT
>JAGACY010000404.1 GCA_017613855.1 Pseudomonadota bacterium | reverse complement strand
GCGATGTTCAACAATTTTATGAATGAGATGTTCGCCAAGCGGACCTTCGACTTTGTGTGAGGAAAGCTTAATCCCTAATTCCTGTTCGCTATTGAATCTAATGTTTCTCAGTTTTTTGACGATTTCGAGGAATTCAGAACGAGCAGGATCGATCTGCACACTCCTTAATGTGTTGAGTAGTTTAATGGCACTGCTATAACTCGAGGTTCCTTTAAACTCCGAATGATTGAGCAGCATACCGACTTCGGCCACAGCTGCAGCGAACTGAATATTCTCAGACATCGAAGAACTGACCTGTGAAGAAACGGGTATTTTGATTTCTTTGCTCTTGTCTCCATCGGGCTTTTTATAGCGCACCGCGAGTGTTGCCAGGTCTTCACTGGGGATAATCTCGGATTTCTGATAAGCACTATCAGCTTGGAAGACTTCAACACTGGAGCCTGCAGGAACGATCTCGTAGAGTGCAGTCACCTGCTGATTTGCGCCGACTTCACCGCCATCTTTGGTGTCATCCTTAAAATCTTCGGTGTTGAGCTTGCGGGTTTCGTAGCCAATGAGGCGATATCCCTTGACTTTAGACGGGTTGAAATCGATTTGGAATTTGACGTCTTTAGCGACTGTAAAGAGAGTCGATTCGCGTTCATCGACGAGAACGCGCTTACCTTCCTGAATTGAATCAATATAATGATAACTGCCGTTGCCAAAGTCAGCCAAAGCTTCCATGCGGTTATCCTTGAGATTTCCCCAGCCGAACCCCATCACCGAGAGGAAAATGCCATTTTTGCGTTTTTTCTCGACATAAGCCTTGAGTTCATTCGCGCTCGAAATCCCGACATTGAGGTCGCCATCGGTCCCCAGAATGATGCGATTATTGCCGCCTTTGATGAAGTATTTGGAAGCTTGTTCATAAGCCATTTCGAGGCCGCGTTCGCCATAGGTGAATCCCCCGGGATAAAGTGAATAAACAGCCTCTTCGATTTTTTCTCTGTCACGGATGGGATTTGCACCGCTCAGAACCAATTTTTCTTCGGATGCATACGTCACAATCGAAATTCGATCTTTTTCACTAAAACTCGGGAGCGATTCCAGAATTGTTCTCTGCAAAAGAGGTAGTTTATCCCTGGACATCATCGAGCCAGACACATCGATCAAAAATACGATATTGGATGGCGGAATTTTCTCCGGCTGCAATTTGGGTGTCTGTATACCAATGAGCAACAATTGGGTATCTTTGTTCCACGGGGTGTTCACCAGCTCGGTCGTCATAGAGAAAGGCTCATTATCTTTGGGATTAGGATAATCGTAGACGAAATAATTGAGCATTTCTTCGGTGCGCAGAAGCTGATTATCGGGACTTTGATGTAGGTTTTGAACGTAATAGCGCAGAATGGTGTAAGAGGCCGTATCGACATCAGCACCAAAAGTAGAAAATGGAGAAGTGAGTACATTATTGAATCGGTTAGGCGTGAATGAGCTGAATTCGTTTTCTTCTAATCCACCCCATCCTGCAAAATTATTATCAAACCTAGCACCACGGCCACCGAGACCACCAGCTACCCTGGGATTGCGAGAGCTGCCGCCTTTTGAGCCAAGGCTGGCATTGTAACTCTTTGATGCCGGACGGATTGCACCACCGCCGCCACCGCCACCGGGGCCAAAACCGCCAGCACCCAAACCACCCATGCCAGCACCACCGCCGCCGATACCGCTAGCACCGAGGCCGTAACCGGCAGACGCAGACTGTGCCGAAGCATCGAAGGAAGACCAGTCCACCAGTGCACTTCCCAAAGTACCATCACCGCTGCCAGCCTGCATTTGGGGCACTGAATTTGCCTGACCCAGCAGTCCTTGTTGAGCAGCTGCCCCCGAAGGGACAACCTGATCGAGTACATTTTGTATAGGATCGATCAATCCCGGGTCAGTTTCTTCCTCAATATCTTTTTCATAATCGTCGGTTTTAGCCGTTCTCGCATGATTTTCCTGTGCTAACGCATCGTCAGCTACAGATATATTATTTTCACTATCGTTTATATCATCAGAGAAATCACACCCCGGAAATAGAAAAGAAACAATCGCAGCAAAGGCGATCCACAGTAATGTACGAGAATATATAGACATCATGGCTAAGCTCCTTTTAGGGACAGAGGTATCCCGCAACAATGAAAATACATATTCATTGAGGTTAACAAGACACACTACGGGCGCTGCCGGGAAGCCACGCCCCCGAAGGGGCGCAGTTCAGAGTACCCTAGAATTAGTTGTTACTTCCGGCATTGAATACGAATGGGTATTCCACTCCAACGATACCGCCGCCTTTGGGTGCCGGGAATCGCCAATGATTCACCGATTTAATGAGGCATTGTTCGACGGTCTGGTTTTTAAGGGATGTCTCTTTAACGATAGTTTTTGTGACATCTCCCTGCGGGGAAATGAGCCAAAAGAGTACAACACGTCCATTGAGGCCTTTAATCTTATTCAATTCTCGCTCGTAACAAGCTCGGAATTCACCTTGATGATCGCGGACGACTTTTTGAATGATACGTTTATCGATGGTTCCTTCGACAATAAGTTTACCGGGTTTTACAGGCACAGCCCTTTCTTTATGATCACCAAGTCCAGCTTTGTACTCGGTAGAAGCCTTTCCGACCACGCCACCGTTCTTGCCGCCGTTGGGACCGAAACCGGAAGCGCCCATCACCCCAAGTCCGTTTGCACCGCCCTGTGTACCACCAGCACCCAGCAGATAGTTGCCAGCGAGCATTTGCCCATTGGGATCGAACGTAGACCACTCCAAGTTATCCATGTTAATGGCAGCAGCAGCTGCCAACATTGAGTTCATTTCCGTCGCCTGATTGAGCAATCCCTGCTGCATAGCCATTCCGACGGCCTGACCTTTGGAGATGCCACTTCCCTTATCCATCGAATCGCTGTTGCCGGAATTGGGAGCGAACGAAGTTTTGGAGGCATCTTTCGTAATTGAATTATCCGTTTCATCGGGAGTTTCATCGACGGCAACGACCTCTTCGACCATATCGGGCTCAGGCTCATCTTCGGCGGTAAGCTCTTCGATAGTTGCAAAGCGGGAATTGCTCATGATGCGGTCGACCATGAGAGCATCGGCCCGGCTGGTAGCAAAGAGAATGACCGAGAAGAGTGCAAAGTGAATGAGCAGAGAAGCCACGAGCCCTGAGAAGTTGGACGATGCCAGGCTAAATCCGGTTGTACCGTAAGCCACGGTATCGACAAAGCGCACGAGAATGGTAACTTCACCGAAGACAAACTTGGCGCGCGTCTGACCATTGACCTCGCAAGCGAGTGAACCCGGGGAAAGCAGTTCATGAGAAGCGGGGGTGATGAAATCTGCAGAGCTTGCATCTTTAAAAGCTGTTTTGGTCTCTCCGACGAGGATGAAGCCATCATAAGCGTTATTAAAGATAAGCTCCCAGGTATTGCCGACACACTCTGCCAGTGCAATGTTGCAGGCATTGTCGACAGCAAGTTTGTAGTTGCATTTGGGATCTGAGCCAACCGTAACGGTTCTGCCGTTCTTTGCATCGAACTGATCGATACTTAAAACGGTGTCACGCCAGACCATTGCAACCTCGAGTTTACAGGCGTCCGATCTGCCTCTTGCAGACAGGAAACGTCGTTCGAAGGTAACGGGGCGTTTTTTCTTTTTGATGATGGTTGTTGTGGGTGCTTTAGCCAGAAAACGAGAGGCGCTGGAAGCATGACCGGAAAATCCGTTAACGGGAAGTTTCGGGAGCTGCGCGTGCTCAACGTGATTGTCAGAAACGCGAAGAATGCCAGAATCTGAATCGACTAATCCGAAGTTCATAGTATGACCCTCCATGATGACCTCAATCTGTCTCACGACAGATTAGGTGTTTATGTAATTACCAGCCCTCCCAACTGGGGAAAGCTGACCAAGAAATTGTTTTTTCTTAGTTCCATAGTCTTCCTTCCTGAATTTCGTCGTTGTTGCATTTGTTTCGTTTCTAGCTATGTAAAGTTAATGATAATGCCACCTTGAGCATTACCAAACTAAGTATCAAAGTTAAGTTCGGCGATGAACAAACACCTTATGTGAGCAGAGAATTCATCCAAAGCCGAAGATTGGGAGCGAAGCTCAACCACATCATTCCATCAGAGATAAATCAATGAATCGGGATTAAAAAAGCTATCAAATTGAGATCGAAAAAGTCATCAAAGCCGCATAGAGCAAGGATTTTAGGAATGAACAAAGAAAAGAT
>JAGACY010000009.1 GCA_017613855.1 Pseudomonadota bacterium | reverse complement strand
TTCGATTATGATACCCGAACGGCGCAATGTGCCTGCGAAAGCGGCTATAACAATACGGCAGATCCGGCAGATTGTGCTGCCGATACCGATTATTGCGATGGCGTCGATTGCTCAGAACACGGAACCTGCGTCAATGCAGGTGATAAAGCCGTCTGTGTGTGTAACGAGGGCTATTACACGACGGTAGCCGATTCGACCGTGTGTGTCAGAGATTCCAGTGCGTGCGACGGCGTGACCTGCGATAGCCATGGCATTTGCGCCGTTAAAGAGAATGGCGATGCCATTTGTTTCTGCGATGAGGGCTATCATATTACAGATTTAGCACCGACTACGTGCGCGTTAGATCCCGACTCACCGTGTAAAGATGTCAACTGCGGTGAAGGTATTTGCCTCGTCAACGAGCTATTAAATCAGGCCATTTGCGATTGTGCCGAGGGATATCACATCACAGATTCCAATCTGAGCGAATGTGTAGCCGATCCCGATTCGCCGTGCAAAGACGTCGATTGTGGCGCAAGTGCAGGCGGCAAGGGGATTTGCGTCGTCAGTGAAGATAATTATGCCCATTGTTATTGCAGCGAAGGCTATAACAATAACGAAGATCCGATGGTTTGTGCAAAAGACATCAATGTTTGCGAAGGTGTCGATTGCGATGGCCACGGAACTTGCATGGACACCATCAAAGGCGCTGTATGCCTGTGTGATCCGAACTATTATGCATTGATAGATGAACCGACGCGTTGCAAACAAGATATTGTAGAGACCAATCCCTGCGAAGGCATCAGCTGCAGCAGCCATGGCGCATGTTTATATGATTATGCGACCAGAACCCCACAGTGTGCATGTGAGAATGGTTATCATAACACATCGGATTTGACCGTTTGTGAACAGGATGTCAACTACTGCAATGGCGTGACCTGCGATGGCCACGGTACTTGCTTTAATACTGCCGATCAAGCCGTTTGTATGTGTGAAGCAGGTTATTATGCCACGACGACAGATCCGACGCATTGTATTCAAAATGCCAA
Source organism: Pseudomonadota bacterium (assembly GCA_017613855.1). The sequence goes on along the minus strand of JAGACY010000009.1, from coordinate 6,656 downwards.
TCCATGCGAAGATATAGACTGCAATGGTCACGGCATCTGTTTATATGATTTTGCGACCCAGGCACCGCAGTGTGTTTGCGAAAAAAATTACAATAACAACGCGGATCCCATCGTTTGTGTCGATAGCTGTAATGGATGCGGTGGAAATGGGACGTGTGTCCAGAATATACTCACTGGAGAATTTAGCTGCAATTGTAATATTGGCTACAACAATAATGCGGATCCCATAGTTTGCGTGAGCAACTGCGAAGGTGAAAACTGTTGGGGATTTGGCACATGTGTCACAGATGAAACCACAGGCGCACCCTCATGCAACTGCTATAATGGTTACAATAATAACGAAGATCCCCTGAAATGTGAGAGCAACTGTAAAGATGTTGATTGTGGCGAACACGGAAGGTGTGCGTATGACACAACGAATAATTATGCAGCTGTCTGTTCATGTTACACAGGTTATCACGTATCTTCAACCAATCCCTTCCTTTGCGTTAGCAAATGTACAGATCCGGACGTCACCTGTGGTGGTCATGGAACATGTTCTCTTGATTCCAGGGGCAATCCGCTCTGCACCTGTGAGAGTGGTTACATTAGCGAGCCTACTCAAACGGATTGTATGGAAGCCAAAGATGAAAATAATAACCACATGATCGATTATTATGAAACAGCAACCGATCAGGGAACAGACTGCTCAGACATGGCTACGCGCAGCAGTTGCAAAAGCTTCTGTGACAGCTTTATCGATTACAAGTGTTCGACCAAATGTACAAAAGACACCCAATGTATGGAAGGCTTTGTCTGCCGTTCGGATGGTCGTTGTGCTGCCAAAGCATTTGTTACGACATGGCAATTTATTGGAACAGAAGAGAAAACATTGTATTTCTATGGCGGTGGCACAGGAACAGGATGTAATTATACCATCGACTGGGGAGACGGAACGGCTCCGGAAACTTATACAACCTGCCAAAAAATTATTTCGCATACCTATGCGGCTTTTTCTGGTAATGAAAGCGACCGCCATTATAATATCAGCGTAACCGGTACGATGAAATCCTGGGAATGTGGCACCAGAATGGATGAGGATGATCATAAAATTGATAACTGTAGTAACAATGATTACTATTTAACCGATGTCCTCAGCTTTGGCAATATCAAACTGGATACAGGTGCTTTTGAAAGTGCTTCAAAATTAACTGTACTCCATAGCATTGACATTCCAAACAGTAAAACGCTGACATCGACATCATTTATGTTCTCCGGTGCCACGAAGTTCAATTCTTCTGTCGAACACTGGGATACATCCAATGTAACGAACATGAGCTATATGTTTCATGGAACAGTACAATTCAACCAGCCACTCAACAAATGGGATACCTCCAAAGTTAAGAGCATTGGTGGAATGTTTGAAAGCGCCACCGCATTTAATCAAGATCTTGATAAATGGGATACTTCCAGTCTCACCAATATGACAGATGCATTTTTTAATGCAACATCGTTCAACGGTTTACTTTTCCAGAATACTTCGAACGTTACATTGATGAAGGAGGCGTTTGCATTTGCAGAAGTTTTCAATCGATCGCTGAATACATGGGATACATCCAACGTTACAACGATGGAAAGCATGTTTAAAGGTGCAAAAGCATTTAATCAGGATATCAGCAACTGGAATATAGCCAAGGTCACAGATATCAGTAGTATGTTTAATGGTGCATCCGCGTTTAATCAATCGCTGAAAAAATGGGATGTCAGACATATTACAGATATTTCGAAATATACAAATATGTTTATGTCTTCAGGATTATCTCAGGACAATTGGAACGACATGAAATCGAGCGAGAACTGGTCGGGTAAAACTGCTGCTGATTTGGGATTGGATAGCAGCTGGTAATGGTGGTTTTTGGGGGGCTGCGGCTATTGGCTGCGCCAATACGCCGCAGAGAGACGTGTCACGACACGTACAGAGACGTGTCACGACACGTCTCTACGAGCCTATGCGCCTTTGGCCCCTACGTCTCGCTGGTTTGGTTCTCGTGGGAAACGCTCGCCTTGGGGCGACCACACGGGTTTTGGAGAAAACACGATGGAAACAGATAAAAAAGTCGCAATAGGCCTGGTTATCGCGGGGATATTCTTTGTGATTGGAAGCCTCGGGGGCTACAGCTCATACAAACAGGATGAGAAAAAAGCTCAGGAAGTCGCTGTCATATTGGCCACAGTTACCAATGTCAAAGAATGTAAAACCATCGAAGACTCAGTTGCCCTGACAGATGAAAATGGGAATATATTAAAAGATCATTTGGGCAAAAATAGAGTCAAAACCACTTATCGCACAGAGTGCTCCATTGATTATACCTACACCTATAATGATAAGTCATATAGCGATTCCGGCGTGGAGGAGAGACAAATCAGCGCGGGCGAGATGTTTTCGATTGGTGTGAATAAAAATGACCCCAGCAAACGCGAATTTATTCCCGTGGCTCAGGAACACACCACAGGTGGCTTAATATTCCTGTTCGTATTGGGGATCATCTTTATCGCAGGCGGTGTCTTTGTTTTAAAGAGAGATAGCTAATGGTGGTGCCCCTTTGGGGCACTGGTGGTTTTTGAATTACGCCATGGGAATTCGTTCATGTTCTTCTCTTAGTTTCTGGATATCTTCCATCGAAAGCTGGGTGAGCTCACAAATTAACGCATCATCCATGCCTTTTTTGAGCATAGCCTGCGCAACTTTACGCTTTCCCTCTTCTTCCCCCTGTTCTCTTGCATACGCATGCGTCGAATACGCATCCTGCAATTCGCGCAGCGCATCGTCATAGCGGTTGCGTTCTTCCTCCGACATCGTATCGAGACTCGCGGCATTGGCAATCGCATTAAACGCTTCTTCTTCATTACGCCATGGGATTTCTTTTAATGATTCCATATTCTTCCAAATATAAGTCCATTTATCCAGCCTGGTTTTGCACTCCTCCTGTTTCTTCTGGAACAGCGGCATCTGCAAAAACACCATGCGCAGCTTTTGTGACAGCATCTGCAAATCTTTCGATTCGCCGGCGCCTAGCCTGCGAATGCCAAAATCCGAACGAAACACATCCCGCAATTCCGGCTGGGTAAAGTTGAGAAAATACACGCCATAGACTGCATCAAAGGAATAATCCCACTCCCCTTTCTTCCCTTGGGCAGCAATCGCCCGCGCAGCATAGTATAGCGCACGATCTGAAAAATGCTTCTGACTTTTGTTTTGCATTACGGGGGCGCCGTTTCCCGGGGTTACGCTAACGCTCCACCTTTGATGGCCTTTCTCGTTGGCCCATACAGTTTTACCTGTTCGGTCAGCACTTTGCAGACAGAATATCCATTACACATTCACGATACATCGTTCATTATAATCGGAAAGCAAGGTATCATGCGTAATAAAAATCAATTGTTCAGCTTTGGCCTGAGATATCAGCAAACGGTCAAATGGATCCTGATGATTTTGAGAACCTGGTTTTCGCTCAAGTCGCTTTATCTCAAAAATATGCGAGTTACGAATAGGCAATTCGACGAACCCTATTTGGGAGCAATAGGTTACGAAATCTTCTTCAGAAACCGGCATCTTTTCTGGGTGTAATTTATGCTTTATCGCGATTTCCCATACAGAGACCTGACTGTAATAAATCGTATTCTTCACATTTTCCAAAATGGAACGCACTTCTTTCGTCAAACACTCTGATTTTGTAATTGCCCAGAGAATAATATGAGTATCCAACAAAAATTTCATGGCTCAATTCCAAACATTTTTAGAATTTCGTCATTGTCTTCATCGATACTGTCAGGAATGTCATATTTGCCATCCGCAATGCCTATTGGTCGCTTATGGTTGTCGTGCGTTCGGACAGTAAAAGGCAATGCGCCCTCTGTAATACTTTGGCGAGCAAAGATGCGTACAGCCTCTGCAAACGATGTTCCCAGTCTTTTGTATAGAGATTCAACCTCGGCCTTTAATTCGGCATCCATTCTTACTTGAAGCGTTGCTTGTTTTGACATGATTCACCTCCATAGAACTCCCAACTCCCAGTTTTATTGTAATACGTTTGTATTACAATTGCAATATGCAATCTTGAATTAAAGTCCCGGGGTTACGCTGCACTCACCCTGGGCTGAACTCTGGCGCCCTTACAGGGCGCTGGTGGTGTGCGCCCCTACGGGACGCGTCGTAATTTATGAAATAACGCTCGCCTTGGGGCGACCACACGGGGTCGCCCCTACGGCTCGCTTTAATATACCCGTAAAAATTCATTAACCATTTGTACAGATGTTCCATTGGACATTTTCATTTTACCCACATAGGAGATTATCTATGCGCAAACACTCTATCCCCTTGTCGTGCCTTATCGCCCTGGCGGCATTAGCCCTCGTTTCGGGATGCGATAACGACAGCAAATCGGAGGTTAACGTCGACGAAATCTGTGCCGAAGTCACTTGTTCGGGCCATGGATCGTGCATCGTACAACCTTCGGATAAGCAGCCCGTCTGCGCTTGCGAGACGGGATATCATTTAAACGCCGGAGATTTGACAACATGCACCGCTGATGTTGCAGGCATCAATCCATGTGCTGCAGTCACCTGCGGTGGGAACGGCATTTGCGCGGTCAAAGCGGATAACAATGCCCTTTGTGTCTGTAATACCGGTTATCATGTCAATGCTGGCAATCTGACGCTCTGCGAACCGGATGAAGCCGGATCGGATGCCTGCAAAGACGTCGATTGCAACGGCCACGGCACTTGCGCGCTCAAAGATGACGGCAATGCCATTTGTATTTGCAATTCAGGATATCATATCACGACGCAGAATCAGACCGCGTGCATAGTTGACGATGCCAATCCGTGCCATGATATCGACTGCGGCGAAGGCATTTGTGCCGTACAGGACGACACGCCCAAATGCCTTTGCAATGCAGGATATCATGCAGATGATGATGGGACAGCTTGTGTCGCCGATGATGCCAATCCATGCGACGGTGTCGATTGCGGCGAAGGGAAATGCGCAGTACAGGCCAACAATACGCCCATGTGTATCTGCAATGAGGGTTATCATGTAAACGCAAGCAATTTGACGCACTGTGTGGCCAATGAAGCAGGTGAAGATGCCTGTAAAGACGTTGCCTGCGATGGGAGCGGGGTTTGCGCACTCAAAGAGGATGGCAGTGCCATTTGTATTTGCGATGCCGGATATCACATTACGGATGAAACACCCACTTTGTGTGTTGCCGATGCCGATTCGCCATGCAAAGACGTGAACTGCAACCACGGTAAATGCGCCGTTCTGGATGACAGCGCCATTTGTATTTGTGATGATGGCTATCATATCACGGCAGATAAGCAGACTGTATGTGTGGCCGATGATCCGGTGGTTTCGCCATGCAAAGACGTGACCTGCGGTGAGGGCATCTGCGCGGTAAAAGACGATGACAGCGCCATTTGTATTTGCAATGCCGGATATATGATTACAACGGAAAATCAGACCACATGTGTTGCTGCTCCCGATTCGCCTTGTAAAGACGTCGACTGCGGCGAAGGCATTTGCGCCGTACAGGATGATGACAGCGCCATTTGTATTTGTAATGCGGGATATCATATCACGCCCGAAGCACCGACTGCATGCGTCGCCGACGCCGATTCTGCCTGCAAAGACGTCGATTGCGGCGAAGGCATCTGTGTGATCGATGCAGGGAAAGAAGCCGTTTGTATGTGCAATGCCGGTTACAATAATACGGCAGATATAAAGGTTTGTGCGCCTGATACCGATTATTGCGACGGCGTCGATTGCGGCGGCCACGGCACCTGCATGAATGCTGCCGATAAAGCCGTATGCGTATGCGAAGCAAACTATTATGCAACCACCACCGATCCGCTGAATTGTATTAAGAATACCAGCACCAATCCCTGCGATGGCGTGACCTGCAGTAGCCACGGTGCCTGCCTGTTCGATTATGCGACAAGAACTGCCCAATGTGCCTGCGAAAGCGGTTATAATAATGCGGCCAATGCTGCAGATTGTGCAGCCGATACCGATTATTGCAATGGTATCAACTGCAGCGGCCACGGCACCTGCATGAATGCAGCAGATCAAGCCGTTTGTATGTGCGATGAAGGCTATTATGCCACGACCGAGGATTTGACAACATGTATTGCCAAATTCAATCCCTGCGATGGTGTGATGTGCAGCAGCCACGGCGTTTGCGCTGTACAGGATGATAAGACGCCCATTTGTATGTGCGATGAGGGTTACCACATTACAGCAGGTGATTATACAAGCTGCGAAGCCAACCCCGAATCGCCTTGCAAAGATGTCGATTGTCATGATGGCGGCATTTGTGCCGAAAGATCGGACAATACGGCGATTTGTATTTGTTACGAAGGCTATCATATCACGACGGATGCACCGGCCGTATGTGCGCCCAATCCCGAATCGCCTTGCAAAGACGTCGATTGTGAAGCCGGCATCTGTGCCGTCGATGCATCGACGAACGAAGCGGTTTGTATATGCAAACCCGGTTTTAACAACGCGTCAAATCCGCAGAAATGCGTACAAGACAAACCCAAAGATGGCTGTGCTTTTGTCGATTGCGGCGGCAATGGAAATTGCATCGAAACGGCAGATAAAGATGCCGTATGCC
>JAGACY010000403.1 GCA_017613855.1 Pseudomonadota bacterium | reverse complement strand
GACTCGAACGCCTTTCCCCCGAACCCCCTTGAACGGCGTGATAGGGTGAAAAGCCGAACGTGAAACGACATCGTGTCGTACACGTTCGGGCGGCGACTTCGTGTCGCCGCTCATATAGGGAATGCAAGCAGGCATCCCCAGTCACTTGATATTCACACTGGTTTGACATAGCCTTATTTTATGGTGAATTCTTGAACTTCCGGCAGGCATTTTGCGCCAATTGGGGGCTATTCATCGTGAAGTCCTATGGGATTCTTGGATAGAGAATTGGCAAGCCGCGCATAAAAATTGCGGCGTATGCGCGAGCATAGCCGCAAGCCGCAAGCGTATTGCGCAGCAATAGCGGCGGCAGTTAAGGTGTAATGATTAAAGTAAAGACCGCACCGCCTTCGGGGTGATTGTCGACGAAGATTTCAGCATCGTATTGATTGACGAAATCCTTGACGATAGAGAGGCCGAGCCCGAAGCCTGGAATGCCGGATTCGGTTGTATTGAAGCCACGTTCGAAGGGTTCGAAGATTTGCTTTTGCCACTCTTTGGGAATCCCGGTGCCCTCGTCGCGCACGACCAGTTTGCATTTTCCGTTTTCATTTTTGAGCGAGACGTGGACGACGCCAGGGCCGCCGTGGGTGAGGGCGTTGCGAATGAGGTTTGACGCGGCATTCGTGAAATCGTCGCGATCGACGCTGACGAGGGGCAAATGCTCCTCGATTGTGACGTCGAGGCGGTCGGCATTCTGCGGCGCATCCATAAAAGGCTGCAGTGCAATGCTCAGCGCTTTGGCGAGGTCGATGCGATCGGGATCCTTGAGCATTTTTTGCTGTTTGGCTTCGAGAATCTGCTCGGTGAGGTGCTCGAGGCGGACAATTTCTTCGTCCATGTGCTGAATGAGCTCATCGTGCTCGGTTTCATCGTGATATCGGTGCATGCTGAGCGTATCGGCATACATGCGAATCGAGGTGATCGGCGTTCTGAGTTCGTGGGAAACCTGGGCGATAAAATTGGCCTGAGAACGATTATATCTATTTTGCCGGATGATAAAGACAAGGGCGAGCAGTGAACCGGAAATGCCCCAAACCGCAAAAACGATGGTCAGAATACCGAGTGCAATGTCGCCGCCCGAGGCGTTGGTGGCGAGTAAAATAATACCGGTTACGAGGTTCGCAAAGGACGAGAGCAGCGCGCAGAACGCGATAATCCACGGGATTCCGGAGTATATTTTGAGTGGTTGATTACGTTTCATTATTAATGCGGAATGCGGAATTGTTTTCTAATTCGGAATGCGGAATTGATTTGTCAGCCTCAAGGTTACCTCTGAAGCTAAAGTGCAAGGTCAGCTTCTGACATTGTGTCGGCTGTGTTTGGTGATTATAGAAAAATAATACAAACTGGCATGATAAAGTTGTTGTTTTGGCCTTGTATTTAGCCATCATTACGGATTTGCGGCATCTTTCTCAATTTTTGCAACCGCTTTGAGGAGCAGGTCGAATTCGCCGATGCCCGTATTGATGACGAGGCGGACGGGTGTTTGCAGTTCATCGGTGGCGAGCCATGCTTCGGCGAGTTTGTATCTTTCGACTTTGATGACGCGAGGAGGATCGATGTAGACGCCGCTGAGTGCGCCTTTGGGGTTAATGCCGTCGCTTCTTTCGCGCCAGATTTCGAATTTATTGCAAGGATAGAAACCGTTTTCGGTCCAGACATCTTCCTGTCCGACGAGGTTGAGTTCAATTTTGTTAATTGTCCAGCCGTCGAAGCTATAGGAAATGTAGCTTTTTCCTTTTTCGAGTTTAGTGGCCCGGGTGTGATAGACCCAAACGAGCGTATCGAGTGTGCCTTCGGGGAGGGCATCTTCGCGTTTAACGACATTATTTTTATAATGTCTTTCGACAGAGGCCGAGAGTTCATCGGGCCAGAACCAGACATAGTATTCGCGGTCCCTGTCATTTTCGTTCATGTGTTTGTAGCTGTATATCGTTTCCCATGTATCGGGATCGATATAGGCTTCGGCTCTGTCGTCGACGCGTGCGAACAGTCTTACAATCGATTTTGAACTGGCTTCGCCCACAATCGGTATGTACCGCGTGCCATCCTCCATTTTGCTTTCGTAGCCGACCTGAATGACGGCATCTGCAATGGAAGTTCTGGTTGCAACATGGCGTGCATCAAAGGTGAGCGATTCTCCCTGGAAAGGGAAAGTCCCCCGTGAGATGCGCGTGTGTGAGCTTTGGGGCGCTTCGTCCATCACTTTGTTTTGTGATGTTGTTGCACATGCAGTAAGCGCGAGTGATGCGGCTGCGATTGAGGTGAGGAGGATAGCGTGTTTCATGGATGTCACCGGGTATGAGGGTGAGTGAGTGTACAGAGAGACGTTCCATGGAACGTCTTTACAGGGGGAGGGGATGGAGACTATACTTTGCAGACAGACTCGAAGGCCTTGACCATTCGTTTGACGCGTTCGACGTCGACGGGATTGGCGATGCAGCCATCGACTTTGAGGGCCGTGCCCACGATGGCTCCCTTGATGAAGCTCGCATAGTTGGGGAGCGTTTCGGCTCTGGTTCCGGAGCCGAGCAGGACGGGACGGCCATCGGCTGCTTTGTTGACTTCCTCGAGTCGTCTGCGGTCGACGGGTTCGCCGGTACCACTGCCGGTCACAATGACGGCATCGGCATGCCCTCGAAGGAGGGTGTCTTTTGTGGCATCGGTTGCGGAGAGCGGTGCCAGCGGGGAAGCGTGTTTGACGAGGACATCCGCTAAAATGGCGATATGATTTGCTTCGAGGAGCTGTCGGTATCGGAGAATGCCATAGGCGTCGCCTTCGATAATGCCCTGATCGGTGACATAGGCCCCAGTGAGAACATTGACGCGGATGAAATTTGCCTTGACGGCAACTGCAATTCCGAGGGCTGCATAAGCATCGTTGCGCAGGCAGTTGATACCGAGCACAATATCGGGGAATGCTTTTCGGATTTCATGGGCCACTATGGTCATCATGGCCGTATGGTGGGGCGGCATCGGTTGGGCTGCATTTCCTTTGGGGAAGGGGGCAGAACCAAAGTTTTCGATGATCATGGCCTGAATACCGCCTTCGACGAGTGATTTGGCATCGTCGAGTGCAAAGTCGATGATGTCGTCGAGCGGAAGCCCGTCATAGGCCGGATCTCCGGGAAGTGCGGGAAGATGAACGACACCAATCAAACCATGTGGAAGCCATTTTTCCATACCAATTCTCCTGTTTTAAAACGATTCGCACGCCAAGTAGGATTGCAGGATGACGTGATATTTGGGATCAAACTGTAAAAGCTGATTATCGAGCGGCAAGACGGTCAATGGGGCATATTTGTAGGAGGATGACATGGCATCCCAAATGCCATTTAACCGGCGGATGAATTGAATCAGGACGGGAAAGTCATCATTGAGTGCATCATCATTGGCAATACTGTAGGCAATGGATTTGAGCAATTTGATACTATAGCGAACAAAATAGGCCACAAACTGATTTGCGGGGGTAAGTTCTTTGCGAATAATACGCCGGTCATAGACTTTAAGGAAACGCCATTTTTGCTTGTGACTGACAAAATGACTCATTCTGTCGGTAACTGCCAGGGATCCGGGCTCGAGTGCCGAAACCCCGAGCAGGGAAGCCTCCATGGTTTGTGCCTGCCCAACATCGACAAATGGCGTTTCGACGCGCAATTCCTGCTGCGGATGATCACAAATCGCGCGCAGGGACACCCATAGCGCCGGTTTTTCGAAGATCTCGATCAGGGTTTGTATTTGCTGAGAGGTGATTGTCATGGGAGAGGCTGATTAATTCGGAATTCGGAATGCGGAATGCGGAATTGTTTTTAATTCGGAATTTGGAATGCGGAATGCGGAATTGTTTTTAATTCGGAATGCGGAATGCGG
>JAGACY010000402.1 GCA_017613855.1 Pseudomonadota bacterium | reverse complement strand
CGCGGAATTTATCCTGAGTGACAGCACCGGATATGCCCGAGGTACCATGATGAGACTGCACAATGACGAGTTCATTCTTTGATTTGGCATCGGCGATTTCATTTTCGAGCCATTCGAATTGTTCTGCAGTCATGCTGGCTTCGGAGAATTCGCCGCTGTTGGTGTCGAGCGTGATCAGTCGAAGCGGTTTATTCGGGATTGGATAGACGGAATAATAGCCCCATCCTGCTTTCATGGTTTTGGGATCGAGACCATGACCTTTGGGAAGACCGGGGGCATCGTAAAATGCCTGCAAGGCTTCAAGTTTAGTCATGAGTTTGCGATCAGGATCTGCCGGGGTTTTGCCGCTGGTGACGACTTTGCCATCGCGGGTTGAACCATCGCGGTAACCGTTCTGATATCCCTCGCGATAGTCGTGATCCGCAACGAGTTTGATGTAGTCGAAGAGATTGACCACCTCATCGCCGGTGCATGCGCTTTGGATTTTGTCATCGATTTTTGAAAATCCCATGTAGAGGATATCGTGATTCCCGATGGCAGGATACCATGGGATATCCCCAATTCCCTGAGCGTAGAAGGGATCATTATAATCATTGCCGGCTCCGGGCTCAGGGTCATCATCGATGCCGGTATCCGGGTCAAGCTCGCCACCGCCCATCATGCGCTGAAACCACTTCATTTCATTCTTTTGTGCATTATCGGCAATGTCGCCGGTGACGAGTGCAAAATCGAATGGACGGGAACTCAAATCAGAAATGCGTTTTGCTGTCTGCAGGTGTAAATCAAACATGTGCGTAGAGAATACGTCATTTGGCCGGTAAGCACTTGCAATAACATAGGGATAAATGGTCACGCCTTCCATGCGGCAGGGACTTTCTTCGTCGACAATTTGCGGATCGGAAATCTGCCAGAAATAGGCAATACTTTTACCTTTGTGACTGATCTTGGGATCCGTGGATTTGAGGAGTGTCTGGCGTAAAATCCAGGGTTCTGGATCGTATTCGACCACACCAAGGCCGTATTTCTCGTATTTGTCGAGATCCGTGACTTTGAATTCATGGGCGGCGATGAATTCTTTGACGCGCGTGGGGGTGTAATATTTGGTACCGATGGAGGGCCGATGCGTTAACTGCAGTGTCGTATAGGGGCGGTATGTAATCGGGAGCACAGGGATGCCGTCGACCGAACGCTCAATCGCTTGATCATCCGGGGTGTCATCCGGTTCTTCGACAGGAGGTTTGACGATGGGTGGATTGGTCGGATCATCCACGGGCGGATCCTCGACGGGGGGATCTTCAACAGGGGGATCCTCGACGGGAGGATCCTCGACGGGAGGATCGTCAACGGGCGGCTGCTCAACCGGTTGATCCGGTTTTTGCTGCGGATTTTGATCTACGGGAGGAATAACGGGATCTGTTTCACCTGGTTTGTGTACCGTCGGATCGCGATCAATCACAGGGCTCTTTGAATTATCCTCAGTATTCGCTTCTGCACAACCGACACATAAAGCAGCAATCGCAGCTGCAATGATTAAGCGCTGAATCCCTTTCATAAGACCTCTTATGCTACATGATAATCGATGACGCGATGCGTTAAAATCCGCGCCATTACTCAGTTTGTTATACATTTATAGGTAGCTTTATGAAGGATGCCAAATTCTTTTTTTGTAATTTTTTTCCTTTTGAAATGGCGTCATAGGGGATTTGTATGCGCCGTGGTAAAAAGCAGAATTCGGGTAACGCGGTGCATAATGTAATGCGCAATTCGCAATGCGCAATTGGAGAGACAATTCATAAAACCCGACACGTCCGGTCGTTGAGCAGTCGCGGCATCCAAAATATTTTCAAATAAAAACTTGCATTGCGTATAAAAACACTCTAGAAGGCTCACCCGTTTCGGGGCGTGGCGCAGTCTGGTAGCGCGCCTGCTTTGGGAGCAGGAAGCCGTAGGTTCGAAGCCTATCGCCCCGATGGTGAGCGCTCATAGCTCAGCTGGATAGAGCAACGGCCTTCTAAGCCGTGGGTCGCAGGTTCGAATCCTGCTGGGCGTATTCTCTGTCCTTTGTCACAATTTCTTGTTTTAAATAGCTCAAAGAGGTTTTGAAATGGCAGCTGTTCGTGAAAAAATTCGTCTCGTTTCCGAAGCTGGTACGGGTTATTTCTATACCACCACCAAGAATCGTAAACGTACTCCCGATAAACTCCGCATGAAAAAATATGATCCCAAAGCCCATGCCCATGTCTGGTTCAAAGAGGCCAAGATTAAGTAATTGGGGATAGACTTGAAAAAGCGCAGCATTTGCTGCGCTTTTTTTTTGGCTTATTTCATATTCACGCTGGTTTAGCAGAGCCTTTTTTTTGCTGTTATGTGAGCATTGGTTACGCATGAAAGATCCGGACTTTTTGTTTAATAATCGCCTCGAAGACATGGACATTCCAGGCGATTGGGGGATTTACATTCATGTGCCATTCTGCGTTCGCCGGTGCAAGTACTGTGCATTTGTCTCTTCCGTGCGGAGGCCCGTGCCGGATTGGGAATATGCACGGGATATCTGCACCCAGTTTGAAATGCAGAAACCCGAAAACGCCCACTGGACGACGCTGTATTTAGGCGGAGGAACCCCGACAACACTGAGTGATGATGCGCTCATTCACATTTTGGAAACCATAGGGACGAATTTTGATCGTGATGTTGAAATCACGTTGGAAGCCAATCCGGAGCACGTTACACGTGAGAGAGCACAGGCCTGGAAATCTGCCGGGATTACGCGCATTTCGCTGGGTATTCAGTCTTTCGAGGATGACATGCTCCATTTTTTAGGGCGTGGTCATGACAGAAAAAAAGCATTAAATGCCATTGAAACACTCGAAAAATCAGGTTTTGATGAGATCTCAGTCGATTTGATCTATGGCGCAAATCCCGGGAGTGATGAAGCATTTGAAATTGCAAGGTGGAAAAATGCGCTTCAATTGGTCAAATCTCTTCCCGTGGGGCATCTTTCCTGTTATGAGCTTACGCTCGAAGAGAATACACCTCTGTGGACTGCTCAAAAAAATGGTCAGACCATTCTTTGCAGTGAAGATGCGATTCTTGAAATGATGGCATGTATCGAGGATTTTTCGGGCATGACACAATACGAGATTTCGAATTACAGCCGGGGTGGGTATTTATCGAGGCACAACGTTTCCTGTTGGGCGGGGGTACCCTATCTGGGGCTGGGCGCTGCAGCTCACTCACTTATTCGGAGGGATGGCTATATCGAACGGCATGCAAATCTTTCGAATGTGCGAAAATGGATGTTGGCTTTGGGCAAAAAATCGATTCAGTTTCCGCTTGAATTTTGTGAAAAATTGTCATCAGAAACCCATCTGGCTGAACGTCTCATGCTCGCAGCGCGAACACGTTTTTGGTGGTCACCCAAAACAATTGCCGATTCTCTGAAGTGCAGCGAACGACCTTTTATGAAGAATCTTTCAAAAGCTGTTGAGGAAGAATTGCTTGAAATGCAAGGGGGATTTTATCGGACGACATCCAAAGGAATTCGGCTAAATAACCGGATTGACGAACTGATTTTCATTTAAACCTACATTGCGTCAAAACAGAGTTGACGTTAATTACCATAATCCTTTAGTATAGATTTTTGACATCATCCTGAGTTTGGGGTTTAACACTCTAAGCGGCAGGGATGCTGATGAGTCAAAATTCTGGGGGATCAGATTAAACATAAGGTAGTTGTTCATGTCTTTTTTCAACTATACGACGAAAGAAATTGTCTTAAAGATTGTGTATTACGGTCCAGGGCTGTGTGGAAAAACCACCAACGTAAAACATATCTTCTCAGCGACGAACGATGAAACCCGCGGCAAATTGATTAGCCTCGAAACGCAGCAGGAACGTACGCTGTATTTTGACTTTTTACCCATCGAATTACCCGAAATTCGTGGCTTTAAAACGCGACTGCACTTGTACACCGTGCCTGGTCAGCTGTTTTATGCGAACAGCCGCCGCCTCATCATGAAAGGTGCAGATGGTGTTGTATTTGTGGCAGACAGTCAGGCTGAACGTCTCGAAGCCAATCTGATTTCGATGGATGACCTCCTCGAAAATCTGAATGCTTACGGGTATGACGTTGAGAAAATTCCGTTTGTCATTCAATACAACAAACGCGACATGTCCAATGCTTTGCCGGTCGAGGAACTTCGCAAAGAACTCAATCAGTGG
>JAGACY010000401.1 GCA_017613855.1 Pseudomonadota bacterium | reverse complement strand
TGTTTTACCATCTGCACTGCATTTCTGGTCATCTGCGGGATTACATGTTTCCTGTGAACAGCCTTTGGATGTACAGCGCCCCGAACAATACTGCAATCCGGTAAATGCATAATAATAAAGACCATCCTCAAATTGCAGACATTTATAAGTGGCACTCATCTCATATCCGTATTGATCGACATCACACGTAATATCATCTTTTGTGCCTTTACTGCACGAGGACTTGCTGTCAATGCACATCACGCGGTTCTTGCCATCCAACAGAGATAATGCGCAATGATACCCCTCGGCACACGATTCGGCCTCGACAATCGTTTTATCATCATTATTCTCGCAGGATACCACTTTCGTTCCATCGCAATGCTCGACAAATGTCTTGCGGTCGCAGTCGGCCCCTTCTTTATTGTTCTGTTCCTCCGGAACCTCAATAAGTGACAAAACGCCATCCGTTTTTACCGGCTGATCTGCGCATTTTCCCTCGGTGTTACAGTAATTGCTGATGCACAATTTTCCTGTCGAACACTTCTTGCCATTGGGTTGCTTATCGGCTGTAATGCTTAATTCAGCACACTGACCTTTTGCATTGCAATAGTTGCTTTCGCACTCATCGGCTTTTTTACAACTCTCGCCATTGGCTTTCTTGGCGGATGCATCCGCGCACTGACCTTTCGCATTGCAATAGTTGCTCTCGCACTCATCATCTTTTTTACAACTCTCGCCATTGGCTTTCTTGGCGGGTTCGGATGGTTCATCATCACACAGCCCTTTTGCATTGCAATAATTGCTCTTGCACTCATCGGCTTTTTTGCAACTCTCGCCATTGGCTTTTTTGACAGGTTCGGAAGGTTCATCCGCACACTGCCCTTTTGCATCGCAATAATTGCTCAAACAATCGGAAGCTGCTGCACAACTCTCGCCATTGGCTTTTGGAGAAGAAGCTGCGGGAGAATCTGCACATACCCCCAAAGGACTGCAGTAATTGCTCTGACAATCGGAAGCTGTTGCACAACTCTCGCCATTGGCTTTTGGAGAAGAAACAACGGGAGAGTCTGCACAAATCCCTAAAGGACTGCAGTAATTGCTCAAACACTCGAAAAGAAATGAGCAGCTATCACCATTCACCTTTTTGACAGATTCGGCGGGGACATCCGAGTTACCATCTTTCGATGTATCCTTATCGTCCGAACCACATCCTGACATAACAAACAAACACATAGACGAAATCATCGTCATTACGGTCATTGATATTTTTCTCATTGGTATCCTTTGGCTATTTTTAGAGCAAAACCACATATCGCACATGGTTTTACATATTTCTATTAGCAATACACAACTATCTGATCAAGCAATAATAACAGGCATCATAGAAGGCATGTGGATAAAATGAATTGAATGCGAAAACAATATAGCAAAGCCTTGAAAGAGCACCAGGCAAACAAACTCTGAACTAGTTTCTTCTATCATAAAATACGCAATGCGATATAATTGTGTTGTGTTTTGCTGAGGAGGAACCCTATGAAAATGCCATTCAAATATCTCGTGATCATAACAACTCTTCTCATTTTAGATTGCTATGGGTGTACGGATGCAGCAGATAAAAATACACCAGCCCCGGATCAGCCCAATGAGAATTGCGTTGAAATATGCGATCAGCAGACTGAATACAAATGCATTCAGGATACCATCGCCCAATGCGAAACAGATTCAGAAGGGTGCGCCGTTTGGAAAACCATTAAGAAGTGCGACACAGGAGACATCTGCGATCCCAAATCCTATCAATGCGTTAAAGACTGCGAAGAACGGTGCGACCACAATGCAATGATAAAATGCACACCAGAAGGGATTGATCAATGTGAGCCAGACGCCGATGGATGTGCCCTTCACCATACTGAGGCCTGCCCATCCGGTGAGCACTGTGATGAAACCTTGCTTCAATGTGTTCCGACAACAGAATGTTCAGAAATATGTGATACATCGTCGATCAAACGCTGCTCAGAAAACGGCGTTGAAACCTGTACTTCCAATGCCCAGGGATGTGCCGAATGGCATTTGACCGAAACATGCGGCAACGATCAGTACTGCGATGAAACGAGCTTCTCATGTATAGATGGCTGCAAAAGCATCTGTTCAGCAGGAGAAATCAAATGTACGGATGAGGGAATTGCCGAATGTACAGATACCAATAATGCGGGCTGTTTCAAGTGGATCATCACCATCCCCTGCAGTGATGGTCAAGCGTGCGATCTCGAAACCAAAACATGCAAATGCGGCGACAACTGCACCGAAAGCCAGCAAAGATGCGAAAATAATATCATACAAACCTGCAGTAAAAATAGTCAGGGATGCATGACCTGGACTGACACAGCGCCCTGCGGTTCCGGGCAAACCTGCAATAGTGCACAAACTGCCTGCGAATATACATGCAGCAACGACTGTGAGCCGTTTTCGATCATACTGATTCCCGATCCGCAGAATTATGCCAAGAGCCCAAAAGGAGAAAATAATACCTATACAAAAGAAACGAAATGGATTCATGATAATATCAGCAAAGAAAATATTCGTGCTGCCATACATCTTGGTGACATTACAGACAATAATACAATCAATCATTGGGAAGTTGCCAAATATGCCCATCAATATCTTGATCAGGCAAATATTCCCTATACGATTTCAACCGGAAATCATGATTATAAGCCGGATGCCGGTCAAGGCTCTGACCGTGCCAATACCCATTTCGAAGAGTATTTTGGCGCATCTCATTTCAAGGATAAATCCTGGTACCATGCATCTCCTTATTCCGGGAATTCCTATATCACATTTGATGTCGGAAATATTAAATTCCTGGTACTCGCACTTGAATTTGCAGCACGAAAAGATGTTATCTGCTGGGCCGATGAACTCATCAAAAAATATCCCGATCACCATGTCATCATCGAAACGCACAATTATCTGAGAGACGGCTCTGGCCAACCCGGACGCGAAGATGAATATTCACTGGGTGCCTACTTGCCGGATGCTTCATTTGGTGCTTCGGGCTGGGATCTGTTCCACGAACTGGTGGCACGGCATAATAATGTATTCCTGGCTGTAGGAGGACATGAATTTGATACCGAATTCCGACAAAAAAAAGGATTTAACGCCAATACTGTTTCGGAAATGCTCGTGAATTACCAGTTGGAATACCCATGTCATTTATCCTCTCCTTCCCAATGTACCGATCACTGCAAACACGCTACCGATGCGGGTAACGGATGGCTGCGCCAGCTTATATTTGATCCCAAAACCAACAAGATCAAAGCCAAAACATTTACAGTACTCAACGCCAGTGATTTTGCGGGTAACCAGCCTGAGTTTTATTGTTCGGAACATTTCCAGGGCAGCGAACAGTTAAAAACATACGAAGCTGATATCAACAGCGAAGATCACCAGTTCGAATTCGATGCCGATTTTACAACACCAATTCAATATCAATATAACGACAATCATTTTATTGGCTTTGGCACACGCGATATCAACAGCGTCAGCACGGGTAACCAGCTTAACCCGGATATTGCCATGCACCGAACCACAGGTTCGATAGTCACCGTCTGGGAAGATGACTCGAGTCAAGAAGATGGTAAAAAGCCTTCACATACCACGGGTGGACAAATATATAACGAGAATCACGATATCATGGGGCGCGTGTTTTATCCCGGTGGTTGTCAGAAAGCAGCGCAGTTTACGATCAATACCGACACCGAAGGTGACCAGATTACGCCCAAAGTGGCAATGGATAATAAAGGTAATTTCGTCGTCGTTTGGGCAGATGATACCGATAATAACGGCTATTATGAAATTTATATGCGCGGTTTTGATGAAAATGGCAATGAGCGCATCAAGACCACGACGGTCAATTCCCGCAGTGATGGTCAGCAGATTAATCCGGCCATAGCAATGGCAGAGGATGGCCGTTTTGTCGTCGCATGGGAAGATTATGCAGAAGGTTCGAACTATAGCCAAATCTATGTGAGAGGCTTTAATGCCAATGGTGAACAGACATTTGCCGACCGAAATCTCGAAGCAGCCGAAGGCGATCGCAAAAAACCGGATATCGGCATAGCCAACGACGGTTCCTTTGTCGTCACATGGGAAGACGACACCGATATGAATGGCGTATTCCAGGTACATGCAAAGGGCTTTAAAGCCGACGGCACCGATCGAACAGAAACCTTTGTGGTCAACAGCATTGATGATGGCCAGCAACAAACACCTGCGATTGCCATGAATAGCGATGGTACCTTCTTTATTACATACATCGACAATTCAGATCTTGGTACGGTCTATCGCATTAAAGCCCATGGATATCATTCAGACTGCACTGAAATGACAAAAGATATGGTCATTTCGGATAATGATGATGCCATCGAACCCGATGTATCCATCGATAAACAAGGCAATGCCATATTCACATGGACAGTCCAGAATGTTCAGAATGCCATGGGGGAATGGGGCTGGATTTGCGCTACCGCTGAGTGTTTCAATGATATCCGATATCGAACCTATAAAAATAATGCCCTGGGAAATATTGAAACGGTCAATCCCATCCAGGATGGACATCAGGATCAGCCTGCCATTGCATGTACAGATGACGGCAAATTTACCGTTTTATATCATGATGATAATGACAATAACAATTACTATGAAATCCTTGGGCATGGTTACAATGGTAACTAAAGCCTCATGTTCACAAGCCTTTTAAGGCGTGCACATCCATAGTATGAATGTCGCCGCGTATCCCGCAGGGATAGCGGCGACGCGGCGGCCGTATATGCTGCACGAAGTGCGCACATAGGCCGCAAACGCAGGCCGTATGCGGCTATTGGCCGCAAAGGCCGCGAACAAAAGATTTATCAACCTTCGGCGGCAAGGCGTTCCTGTTCAATTTTTCGGCCTACTATAAAATGATAGAAATATATCAAAATACAGCATACGACCGAAATGCCGGCAAAAACGTACCACATCAACGTAGGATTATTCATATCCTGCGCGATTTGTTTATAGAGCGTTCCCGAAAGAATGCCGCCGAATAACGACCCAATGGCATTGCTCCACATATAATAGCCCATATACATGCCCATTTTTTCGCGCGGTGCAACGGCATGCGCCGTATATTCCTTGGCGCGCGGCGAAGCCATCATCTCGCCAAAGCTAAATGCAGCCACACCGACGATGATAAACCAGGCTGAAGGTGCGTTTCCAATGAGCACAAAGCTCACACCCGTCAAAAAGATGCCGACCATAATGGAAATTAATGGCTTAATACGGGCATTTAAAATAGATACAAGCACCTGGAACAATATAATACAAAAGGCATTCACGTTGATGAAATGCTCGGGTTTGAGACCACCGGTTTTGACATCCAAAAACGTCTTGGCCAGGAAGCCATTCTCCGATGTATCCATGCCGATGGCATTGCCAAATGACATAATTGCATTCATCACCGGCGTACTGTCGATCGAATCCTTGATGTACAGCGGAAGGGTAATAAATAACTGATTATAGGCGATCCAAAAGCTCGAAAGCAGAAGCAAAAACAGCAGGAATCGTGTATGTCCGATGCGCATGCGCCAATTCTGAATGCCAGCCTTCCACAAAACGCCGTCGGCAAGCAGATTAAGCATAATCCAGGCAACAGCAGCCAGTGCGACATGTTGAATCGGGAACCACTTGCAGCCGAGGACAAAGAGAATAAATGTCACGATTACCGTGATAAAAAACCGGCCATTTCCAATGACTTCGAACATTTCGTTCATGACCTGTTTAAGCGGTTTGGCTCGGTTTTCGTCATTTTCACGAGGCGGTTCTTTGTAAAACAGCAGCAAAATCGGGATATTGAGCGTTATCCATATTGCAGAAACAATAAAAACATAGTTCCATCCCTGCGATCGGATGAACGACGCAAACAGTGGCCCGATAAATCCGCCGATATTGACCATCATATAAAAGATGCCAAAAGCGAGTGAACCGTTTTTCTCATTCGAAACACGGCCAATAGTGCCGACGACAAGCGGTTTGAAGATCGAAGCTCCGACTGCAACACAAAGGAAAACCACAAAAAATGTGGACATGCTGCCGGCCATGCCCAACAGCAAATACGAGGGAGCCAAAATCGTGTATGCGATGAGCAGCATCTTCTTGTAACCGTAGCGATCGCCCAAAGCCCCCGTCACAAAGGGGAACAAATAAATGAGGAACGTCACAACACCTTGAATAATGCCGCGATCCGACGAACTCAGACCGAGGCCGCCGTCCGACACTGCATCGCAGATATAGATCGATGAGAGCGAGTAAAAACCATACCATGCCATGCGCTCGATGATTTCCATGACATTGGCAACCCAAAAAGACTGCGGCAAACCTTTGACAGTCTGCCCAAAACTGGCCTTTTCTTCTGACATACGATATCCTGTTTGTATAGAGAAGCAAACG
>JAGACY010000400.1 GCA_017613855.1 Pseudomonadota bacterium | reverse complement strand
ATGTGACAAGGGGTGTGCCGATCTCCAGAAAGATTATGACAATTGCGGATCCTGCGGAAATGTATGTTCGTCTGGTAAGTGTGTCCAGGGCGTTTGCAAATAACGAATACCTTGATAGATCTTGTAACTATTTAAAGAAGGAAACAACATGAAAAGAATCATTCTCCTTGGAAGTATTATCGCTCTTTTAACGATGTTTTCGGCATGCAAAAAGGAGGTTTCTTTGAACGAACCTAAATCTGATCTTGAAGCTCAGGCCGAAGCAATTAAAGCAGCAGAAGATTCTGCACACAAAGCAGACGAAGCTAAGGCAGCCGAAGCTAAAGCTGATGAGGCAAAAGCTCCGGCTGCCGATGATAATAAGGCACCCGATATGGATAATAAAGAAGCTCCCAAAAACATTGCCCTTGCTGTCGATATCTGCAAAATGGGCGATTTGCCTGACGAAACAGAAGTGCTCAATGCTGATATCAAAAATGCATTTGCAGGTTGTAAAAGCGGAAAAACGGATAGCTTCGGTCTCAAATTGGGTGAAAGTTATGAATTTAATCTGGCTATCAGTTCGCTCACGATTGAACTCAATCAATTCAAAAAACATGATAATCTCGAGGATACTATAAAAGAATTGAATTCGATGATCCAGTATCCGCCCCAAAATGTAAAAATTGAGGATGCGCAGGAACTAAGCAAAAAACTCGGTACTGCCGTCAAAAAGTGTACCTATACAACGGGGGGCAACGAAGATACGATGTTCCACGAAGATTATTATTATACATCGGGCGATCACGATTTTCAGCTTGGTATGAAAATGCATGAGGACGAACTTGCCGGTCTCAAAGGCAAGGTCCTCGAAAATCTTGTCGTGATGCCGTAATTGCCGATGGGCTCTGATCGCCGGATGCGCTGGCTGTCATTGAATGATTGTGACTGTCGTTTGTTATGACCGAATGGGTCGTTATGGTAGGAAAAATGATAATGAATATGAATCATAAATTTCTGTTTTGTTTGATCATAGCGCTTGGCATTTCGGCCGGTTGCGACAGTCATGATGCGTCCCCCGCCACCATCGGAAACTGCAATGCTGCTTATGTGGTCGAGGATAATGGAAGGGTATGCTATTTGGGCGAATGTCCTAAATACAATAATGATTTGCGCAATCACAACTGCCCAGAGAATATTCCGCTTTGTATTCAGGATGAAGATGGCCATTATTACTGTGGTACCTATTGTCCGGCAGGCATGCGTGAATTCATGGATACGAAAAATAATATGTCGATTTGCCAAAAAAGATCAGATACGCCAACAGATAATTGTTCTCCGTCCGATTGTCTTGCGCAAAAAGGACATGAAGCCTGGGCAGAAGCCGAATGTACTGACGACGGTTCGTGTAAACTCGTGGCATGTCGCAATGGCTATACGCTTCAAAACAATGAATGCGTGATCGCTTTGAACTGCTGCGGCGATGCGTGCATCGATTGTCCGAAGGGGGAAGGATGGAAATCCGGAGAATGTCGGGATGGTAAGTGCGTGGCTGACAGTTGTGATGACGGCTTTGTTTTGTCACAGAAGAAGGATGGTTCTGTTGGTTGCGAAGAAAAAATCGTGAGGGAATGCAATCGTGATTCAGATTGTCTGCTGGAGGAAGTCTGCGATATTGGTAAGGGAATGTGTTTCTGTCGTGATGGTTTGACAGACTGTGGCAATGTCTGCCGCGATTTGTCGAATGATAATGAACACTGCGGTGCTTGCAATCACGCTTGCAATGTGGAACATGGATCCGGCTATTGTGACAAGGGCGTATGCAGAGTCTCTTGTGAGGCTGGCTATATGCTGTCCTCGGACGGACTGCGCTGCATCAAGGAAGGGGCACAATGCTCGAACGTGGGTGAGTATGAGTGTGCGGATGATGATAATATCGTAGTTCAGAAATGTAATGAAAATCACAAGTGGGAAGAGATTAGAACCTGTTACCTCGATTGGGGAACATGGCGTGGTGCTTTTTGTTCAGGAGAGTACTGTGAAGTCCGTTGTACGGATGATTATATTCAAAATACAGACAAGACTTTATGTGAACCAAGAACGACCCCTTGTACAAATGGCGAAAAACGCTGTAATGACAAAGGAGTTGATATTGAGTATTTAATTTGTAAAAATAATAAATGGGTGACTGAAAAAGAATGCAAATATGAAAATGCCTGGATGCTTTATTGTCATGAGGACACGGGCTGTGAGTTTGATTGTACAAAAGGTTATAAGCTGAATGCCGAGGGTACTCAATGTGAATTTGATTCGGAAGACACATGTACGAATGGTGAAACTCGCTGTGGTGGTACAGAAGTTCATCGCTGCGAAAATAACCATTGGACTGTCGTGGAGGTATGTGATCTTCGCGGGCCGCATGGGGGGGGCGTTAGCTGTAATGATCAAACCGGTTGTAATTACTGGTGCTTTGACGATCTTGTTTTATGCGGCAATGCCTGTGCTGATTTGAAAAAAGATTTCGATCACTGTGGTGACTGCGATACCGTGTGCGAATCGGGCTCGTGCGTCAATGGCACTTGCAAATAGACGCTTGCGGAATGTAATGCGGAATTAAACTGACTTCCAAAGTTTGTCTCTAAAGTGTGATGT
>JAGACY010000399.1 GCA_017613855.1 Pseudomonadota bacterium | reverse complement strand
GGAAGAACATGGCATCACTGAAATTCCATGTCGCCGTAATCCCCGATGCGCTGTAGATCATGACCACACCGAGTCCTATCAAAAAGCAGACGATGACGAGGAGCCATCCATCCCAGGGGCGTTCTGTATGCGATTGAAATGTCGAATCCATGAGTTTCTCTTTTTATGGGAGGTAAAGCATTTAACTTTTCTGGGGCTCTGCCCCAGACCCCGCCAAGGGGCTAAGCCCCTTGGAACCCACAATCAATTTGTTGTTAAATCTATCGTTTTTACCAACCTGTGCGAAATGGGGCCCCTCCCCCATTCCGAATAAAAACTGACGTGTTTACCGAATAATCCTGGTTTAGTACTCACCATGGAGTTATGTTTTTTTGCCCACAAATACCGCTATCTCAGCTTGAGGCTTGCCAAAGCCACGAGGGCAAGGAGAATTGAAATGATCCAGAATCGCACAATGACTTTGGGTTCAGCCCATCCCTTGAGTTCGAAATGGTGATGGATGGGAGCCATTTTAAAGACGCGCTTTCCGGTAAGTTTATAGCTCGTGGTTTGGGTAATGACCGAGATAGCTTCGAGCAGGAAAAGCCCACATATAATGATACTGAGGAGCTCATTCTTCGAGAGCACGGCAAGTGTGCCCAAAGCCCCGCCAAGTGAAAGGGAGCCCAAATCGCCCATAAAGACTTGTGCGGGATAGGAATTGAACCACAGGAACCCAATGCCGCTGCCGACGATGGCGCCGCACCCGATACACAACTCCGATATCCCGTTGATATGCGGTATTTTTAAATAACTCGCCAAATCGAAAGTTGCATAGATCTGCTTGCCATCGACATCGACGGGGAACTGCAGCACCGTACCGGAAACATAACACAGGATGAGATAGGTAGCGGCTGCCACAGCCACAGGAGCGATAGCCAATCCATCGAGGCCATCTGTCAGATTGACCGCATTCGAAGTTCCAACAATGACGACCATCGCAAAGATTGCGTAGGCCACCATAGGAAGCAGCAATGTAAATTTATCGGCCGACACAAACGGGAAATACAACTCACTATTATAATGTATGGATTCATCCATAAACAGGACGACCATGGCAATTGCCGTAATCGAGAATTGCAAAATGAGTTTCCAACGCCCGGGGAGGCCTCTGCTGCCTTTTTCTTTGATTTTGAGATAGTCGTCGATAAACCCTACCCCACCAAAGAAGGTCGTTATCGAAAGGAACAGCCAGACATAGTGATTGGTGAGATCGGCCCAGAGTAATGTAGAAACCACGAGGCTGAGCAAAATGAGGCTGCCGCCCATGGTCGGTGTACCGCGTTTTTTGAGGTGTGATTGAGGTCCATCATCGCGAACGACTTGTCCCACTTGCTTTTCGAGCAATTTTCCGATGAATTTCGGATACATAAAACTCATCAGAAGTGCCGTGATCATGGCCATGACCACTCGGAAACTGACGTACCTGAATACATTGAACGGCGCAAAATAATCGCGCAGTTCGTACAAAAACATTAACATGCTCGCTCCCTGGCTATTTTTTTATTTCCTTGAGGCATGAAAATACTCGAGAACGCGCTCAAGTTTGACGCCTCTGCTTCCTTTAATCAAACAAACCGTATCCGGCGTAAGCGCCCCGGAAAGCCAAACCAAACCGTCGGCAAGATTTTCCGATGAAGTGCAGAAAGCATCGGATTCCTGATATTTTTCTTCGAGCATGCCCGCTTTCATATCGTGTGCATGTTCACCGACACAGAGAATTCTGACGGGATGAATCCGAGCGGCGGATTTTCCGAGTTCCCGATGAAGATCTGCACTGGTTGGCCCCAATTCACGCATATCTCCCAAAACGAGACAGACCGGTGCTTTGAATTTGGCCATCATTTTAATGGCTTCTGCCATGCTCATGGGGTTGGCATTGTAGGCATCATGCAAAAATGAGGTTCCTTCGGGGGACTGCCAGCGTTCCATTCTGCCCGAAGGCAAATGTACTTTGGCTATGGCTTCATTGAGCTGCGCTTCAGTCAATGTTTTGCCTTCGAGCGCAGCAATTGCCCTCGCCAAATTGCCCGCATTGTGAGCACCGAGCAAAGGCAAACTCAAATGGACCGTTTTTTCCCGATCGAGATAATCGAATTGAATGTTATCGAGATGAACCGTCAGATTTCGAATGCCAATTTCTTCCGGTGAGTTTTCATTGCCAACCCAAACGACCTCAACCCCGGATGGAATGCGGTTTTCGTAAAATCTTCTCGTTTCTGTCGGGAGCACAATCTTATGCAGTCTTGGTGCATCGATCATTTCCCCCTTTGCTTTTGCCACGCCTTCGAGAGAGCCAAATCCCTCGAGATGGGCCGCACCGACGCAGGTTATGATGGCAATATCCGGCTGTCCCAATCCCGACAGATAAGCGATTTCACCAGGGGCATTGGCACCCATTTCGAGCACAGCCACATCATGCTGAGATGTCAGGTTCAGCACAGTCATGGGCAAACCTACGAAATTATTAAAGTTGCCCTGTGTTTTCAGAACACAATGTCCCTGTGCTTCCAATAAAAGTGACAGCAATTCTTTGGTCGTCGTCTTGCCGTTCGATCCCGTCACAGCATAGGTCGTAAAATTCCCAAGGCCCCGACGTTTTTCGAGTATGGCTTTGGCAAGCAATCCAAAGGATTTGAGCACATCTTCGACGACAAAGAGCGTAAAATCTTCGGGGACATCCAAATCCCGGGAGACGACAGCCCCATGACATCCCGTCTTGACGACATCGGGAATAAAATCGTGCGCGTCAAACCGTTCCCCCGACAAAGCCACAAACAAATCATCGGGAGTTACTTTGCGACTGTCGGTACAAGCTGTTTTAAACTTCCGGTTCAAAGGATGAACCACGCGCGCATGCAGCGCATCTGCCAATTCCGATTCATCCATGAAGGATAACATTGTTTCGTCCATGAAACCTCCTATCAAGCGCACAACTGCGCATGTGGAGTTTTACACCGTATTGGCAGATTTCCAATTTATCGAGGTTTTAGCGGCCACCTAGTAAACATGCGGCATCCCCCCAGGGGCGAATCCTGAACTTCAATGGTTCCCGAATGAATTTTCATGATGCGATGCGCAATAGCCAGCCCGAGCCCAAAACCACCCATGGCCTTACTTCGGCTTTTTTCGAGGCACATAAACGGCGTAAAAACATCTTCCCTTTTATCGACAGGAATACCGGGGCCATCATCATCGACAGCGACCTCGATATATTGCTTGTCTTTCGAATAAGAAACGCTGACCTGTATTTTTTCTATGGCATAGCGCGCAGCATTGCTCAAAAGATTGCCGATGACACGCCTAAAGGCATTGGGATCGGCTTCGAGCAGCATATCTTCTGTGATTCCCTCGACCGAAACATCAAATGGTTTCAGATCGAGCGATCGCTGATGAATGACAGCATCAATGAGATCCTTGACCGCAGAGGATTCAAAATTCTGTCTGCCTTTTCCTGCATCGACATAATTAAAGTAACTCAATTCCTTAATGAGATTCTCGACTTCTGTCAGATCCTCATCGATAGAATTCAGTTTAGCCATGCCATTTTCATCATCCTCGGAAATGTCGAGCATTTCTATCGAAAATCTTATCCTCGCCAAAGGTGTCCGAATTTCATGGGCAACTGCCTGCAACAGCGATTTTTGTTGTCCCAGATGCTGCTCTATCGAAGATGTCATATTATCGATATGATGCGCCAGAACCCCCAAAGAATCGCGCTTATGATCGCTGCATCTGGCCGAATAATTTCCCTCTGATACTTGCTGACAGGTCACCTGTATCTTACGAATCCGCCGGATCATCGGATAAACAAGAAACAACGCAGCTCCCATCAGAATGACAATAAAGGAAAAAACCGTCATTATTATGGATGAAATGGGAATCGTAGATGCATTTCCATTCTGTTTGCGTGCAAAGATCACATACGACGTATCAGCAACAGGAATGACGATGTAAGAAGCATTTCGAATCGATTCAGGAATGACAGGCGGTTTTTCACGCTGCGAATCATTTAAATACAGATCGAGTACTGCAGAAAATCCACCTTTGGAATCCAATCTATCCAAACTGTTGGTACGCGAAGCTTTTGGACCACCAAAACCAAGTTCATCCGGAAGTTTAAATGTCTCTGATTGTCCCCCAACTATCCACTGGCTCAGCGTTTCCCATGCCCCCATATTATCAGAATATCGTTTTCGCCAGCGTTTTGTCCAAAATGCCTTTTTCTTCAGGAGTTTTCTTTTTTCAAAATCGAGCAGAAAAATGCCATATTTCTGAGGTGCATCACGCGCAATAATATTGCGCTCTTCCGCAATCTGCGCATGTTTGATCAATTCATCATTGCTTTCGGATATAAAATGATGAATTTCTTCCAAAGACCTGCCCCTCAAAGAAGCATCGATCATATCCTGAACAAACTCGGCATCCATATAAGCGAGTACCCCTTCGTCGCTCATCACAGGCTTCATGAGGTTAGCTGCACAAAATATGGATAAAATAAAAGCAACCAATAATGCAATGGTTGCCTTTATAAAGATAGTTACCGTAGATTTGGCAATAGAATCAGAAAGGAATGATACGTTTTTTTTCATATTATTGTTATGTTGGCGCAGCCTATCGGCCATTGGCCGATACGTCTGCGCGCGTCAGCTATTCGGCTGTGCCGAATACGCTGCCGCTTAATCCTGGCTCACGAGCATATACCCCGTACCTCTGACGCTCTTGATAAAACGCGGGGATTTTCCGTCATCCGAAATTTTACTTCTCAGTCTCGAAACTCTCAGGTCTATCGAGCGATCCGCGCCATCCCATTCAATTCCGCGCATCTGACGATAAATCTCTTCACGGGTAAGAATGACCCCCTGATTGGCAAAGAAATAGCTCAAAAGATCAAATTCACAGCTCGTCAGATTGACAACCCGGCCATCTACAATCGCAATGCGCTTTTGAACATCAATCTGAAGCGATCCCTGACTATCGAGTTTAGAAGCAGATGAATCCTGCGAAGCCTCTGCTGCAATGCGCTCATAACGATTGAGCATATTGGTAATTCTGGCAAGGAGATTGCGGGGTTTTATCGGTTTCACAAGGTAATCATCGACGCCGATTTCGAGCGTAACGATTTCGTCCACTTCATCTTCATGGGCAGTCACGATGATAATGGGATTGTTAAAATAGGGGCGTACTTCTTTGCAAATCGTCTTGCCATCCTTATAAGGCAACATGTAGTCCAGGATGATGAAATCAGGTTTCTCATTCAAAATGCGATCGACAGCGACATCACCACGATATTCAATAGAAACCTCAAACTGATTCCTTTCGAGATATTCCTTGGTAGCCTCCGCTAATTTCTCATCATCTTCGACTAATAAAATAGTCGTTTTCTTTTCGTTCATCGTGCTTCCTCCTACGATGCCTTACTATGCACAAAACACCATTCCAATCATCTCAAGAATTTGCATCCCATAGCTTTACAGAATACATCTCCTAAGCAAAATGCAATTACTTACATTGACGCACAAAACGCACCTTTATCCCTAAACAAAAAGCGCCTAAACTGTCAATTAGAATTGTATCAATTTTGTATTTTGTTCAAATAAAGGAAATTTTACCAATTTTTGAGTAAAAAAGCCTCAATATACCAACTATTAAACAAATATAATACGAATAGATTGTTTTAAATCTCTCATAACATTTGAATGAATCAAACCTGAATCACGCGATCACAAGCTTCTGCCACAGAGGGATCGTGAGTCACAATCACAAAAGCAATATTCCGGCTTTGTGAAATCTCTCTGAACCGGGCCATCATATCGTGGCTTGTTTCGACATCGAGTGCACCGGTTGGCTCATCGCACAAGATGAGTCCGGGATTGAGCAAAAGCGCACGGGCAACAGCAATGCGCTGTTTTTGCCCTCCCGAAAGCTGATTCGGCATGGCATCGCGTTTATCATCCACCCCAAACTGCTGCATCAGCTCCAATGCACGTTTTTCGAGCGTTTCCCGGTCGAGTGCCTGATTCGAAAAGGCCGCAGGCAGGCAGACATTTTCGAGGCATGTCAGATGATCGAGCAAATTGAAGTGCTGAAAAACAAATCCCAGCATTTCACTTCGCAGGTGGCTCAGTTCGGCATCCCTGAGGGATTTGACATCAATGAGTGCATTCTGCTTCTTTGAGAAAAGTTCGTATTTTCCCTGATAATCGCTGTCGAGCAGACCGATAATATTGAGCAGTGTCGTTTTACCGCTGCCGCTTCGTCCCTGAATGGCGACGAAATCGCCTTCGGCGATTTCCATCGAGAAACCGCTTAAAACCTGAAGTTTTGAATCACCATTGCCGTAAGATTTGGCGATATCGGAGAGTTTTGCAATGACTTTCATAGTGCATTCCCCAAAGATTTGCGGCGCGTATGCTATGCATAGCGCCGCAGCGCGTGCCGTATTGCCTGCAGGGCAATAGGCCGCGCTACCCCTTAATCCAAGCCAGCGTCACACCATCACCGCCTTCGTAGTACTGCCCGGGACGCGTCGTTTCGACGAGCGGAGAACGGCTCAAATACTGGCGAATACAGTTTTTTAGCACGCCCGTACCATGCCCGTGAATGATGTAGCACATGGCCTGCTCGCGCACCTGCATACTCTGCAGGAAGAATTCCGTGCGTTCAAGCGCATCCTCGCTGGTCAGGCCGCGCAAATCGAGGGTATTGTCGGACACCTGAGCCATAATGGGCAGCTGGGTCGTTTCATCCACGAGCACGCTGTTTTCGTGCTTAATCTCGATAATTTTGGCGTTTTTAATGCGTTTTTGCCGCGCAGTCGGCTCGGGCTCCTCTTCGACGATGGGCCGCCCAATATCCTGAATTTGGGCATGCACCTGCAAAATGCCGAGCTGAAGCGTCAGATGGTTCCCGGAACGCGCCAGTACCTGTGCATTTCGGTGGTATTGGCGAATCTGAACTTTCTTGCCAATGACAATTTCGCGTTCGGGCATGGGTTCAAACGGCGGTGCTGTAATTTCGGCAACGACGCTGCTCTCTTTGCGGGTTTCGGCCTCAAGTTCAGTCATTTCGCGGTCGAGCGCTTCCTGCACTTCGGTCTGGTGGCGGAATTCAGCCGTAAACATCTTTTTGCGGAGCTTGCTGATGCGCGCCTTGATTCTCCGGATATTTTCCTGCGCCGTCTGAATATCCTTGCCGAGGGTCCCGGCGACCTGTGCACGCATTTTTTCGCGCAGTTCCTCAACTTCCGCGCGAGCCTTGTCGAGTTCTTCCTGGGTCAAAGCAACTCTTTGACGTGCATCTTCAAGGCGTACGCGCTGCTGCTCGAGTTCGGCAATGGCATGCTCGAGGCTGCTGGTTGCCTTCGAATCGTATTGTTTTCGGGCTGATTCGAGAATAGCTTCGGGAAGTCCATGCTGATGTGCGATTTCGAAAGCGGCACTCGTACCCGGATGGCCCATCTGCAAATGATAGGTGGGGCGCATCAATTCGAGATCGAAACTCACGCTGCCCGAGGCGATCCATTCCGTCTCGAGCGCATAGGCCTTGACATTTTCGAAGTGGGTCGTGACGAAACAACGTGCACCTGCGCCGTACAAATACTCGATGAGCGAAATCACCAGCGGGGATGCATGCTCGGGATCGGTGCCGCTAAAGGGCTCGTCGAGCAGATATAGCGAGTTCTGCCCCGCATCCGGCAAAGCTTTGGCGAGTGATTGGACGTGAGCAGAGAAGGTTGAGATATTTTGGGCGATGGACTGATCATCGCCGATATCGGCAAAGACATCATTAAAGATGGGAAAACATGAGGAAGCGCCTGCAGAAAGTGGAATGCCCGCTCCGACCATGAGTGCAAAGAGGCCGACAGTCTTGAGATTGACCGTCTTTCCGCCGGCATTGGCACCGCTGATGACGAAAGCATGTGCCGGTTCGTGAAGCAGAATATCATTGGGCACGACGACGAAATCGGGATGTTCAAAGTGCCGGAGCGCCAACAGCGGATGCCTGGCCTGGTAGAGCTCGATGCTGCCATCGCTCAGATCGGGGATATGGCACTGGCAATCGAGGCTAAATCGTGCGACAGCATCGGCACAATCGAGGTACAGACAGCGCCTTGCATTGGCGAGGAAAGCCTCACGATGGGCACCGACCATGGCCGAAAGCATCTGCAGAATGCGCTGTTCTTCGGCTTCCATGCCGAAATCCGACATTCTGAGGGCATTGTTGAGTTCGACGAGTTCTGCGGGTTCGACGAACACCGTCTGGCCAGAAGCACTCGTCGCATGCACGATACCTTCGACGCGGCTTCGGCTCGAGGATTTGATGGGGAGGACGTATCGGCCTTCGCGCTGTGTATAATAATGATCCTGGATGACTTCCTGAATATCCGGGCTAGAGAGTTTGGCTTCTATGCGCGTTCGCAGGCTCTCGGCAAGTCTTCGGGTACGTTCGCGAAGCTTGGCCAAATCGGGAGATGCATCGTCGACGAGTTTGCCTTCGGCATCGAACGAAGCCTTGAGGCGGCGTTCAATATCGGTGTGCTGTTCGATATCCTGTGCATAATCCCATATCAGCGGTGCATCCTCGCGGCGCACATGAAAATAACGATAGACGGCATGAAAAGTTCCCAGTGTCGAAGCCACTTTGAGCAATTCTTCGCCCGAAAGGATGGCACCGCGTTCTGCTCGCAGGAGAATGTCATCGAGATCGCTGATTTGAATCGAAACCACGGGATCGCAGGCATCGTAGAGCTCAATGAGCTGTGCAATTTCCCCAAATCGCCGTTCGGCTACGGATTTTTCCTTGAGCTGCGGGAAATGCATAACGAGATTGCGCGACTGTTCACTGTGGCAGCGCGAAGCAATGGCCGATAAAACTTCGGGCCAGTCGAGATTCTCATATTGTGCGGGCTGCACGGCTTCATCGACAAACCGCGTGAGCAGCAATTCAGGATTGATGGTATTGACTTGATTTTGCATGTATTCTAATTCGCAATCTGCAATGCGCAAAGCGCAATTGAATTTACTCAGGTCTAACGGCCTTTGCGATTTTTTCGTTATTCCCCCCGGCGCTATATGCCTTAAATAACTGCAAGTTGAAACATTAAAAATGCGATTCAGAACGCCACAATTCCAATATTCACTCCATGATGCCAAGGATTTTGCGCTTTCAGCGGCCAAACATCTCGGTATTCCCCGGGATGCGATTCTCGAATGGGATTTTGCCAAAAAGAGTCTCGATGTCCGCCATAAAAGTCCGAAATTTCAGGCAACGCTCACCATTGAAGTTCCCAATGATCCTTCATTAATCAAGAAACTGGAACAAGCGGGATGCGAAAAACCTGGGATTCCCATTACATTGCCGACATTTTCGAAACGTGAATGTCCGCCTCATGTCTGTATCGTAGGTGCAGGGCCTTCGGGGTTGTTTGCAGCGATGACGTTTGCCGAAGCCGGTTTTAAGGTCGACATTTTCGAGCGCGGCAAATCAGTTTATGAGCGTTCCCATGACATTGCAGCCCTGATGCACCGTGGCGTGCTCAACCCCGAGAGCAATATTTGCTTTGGCGAAGGCGGCGCCGGAACCTACTCGGACGGCAAACTGATGACGCGCACGAAATCCAAATATATTCCGCTGATTCTCGATCGATTCGTGCAATTTGGGGCAGACCGTTCCCTTCGCTATGAAGCCCATCCCCACATCGGAACCGACCGTCTGATGCCGATTTTAATCGAAATGCGAAAATGGCTCGAATCCAAAGGTGTCCAATATCATTTCGAAAGCCATGTCGATGATATTTGGATAGAAAAGGGGCGCTGCAGCGGTATCATTCTAAATGGCGAAAAGATTCGATTCGATGCAGTTTTTTTGGGCATCGGCCATAGTGCGGACGATCTCTACGAGCGCCTGCACGCCCAAAATGTGATGATGGCTCCCAAACCCTTTGCCATCGGGGTTCGTGTTGAACATCCGCAGGAATTGATCAACGCCATTCAATACGGCAGCTATGCCGGTCATCCGCTTTTGCCGCCAGCCGAGTATGCCGTGCGCTTTAATGATGAGCATTTGCCGAGTGTTTTTTCATTCTGCATGTGCCCGGGAGGGCGCGTCATTGCTTCGCAAACCGCACAGAACACACGGGTTGTCAATGGCATGAGCGGCAGCAAACGCAATGGGAAATATGCCAATTCAGCGCTCGTCGTCCAGGTCGATGAGTCGATGTACGAACCCGGCGCCCTCGGTGGTTTGCACTGGATTCGAAAACTCGAGCAAAAGGCAGCCATGCAAAGCCAATCCGCATTTGCCCCGGCCCAGGGCATGATGGATTTTCTGCAGAAAAAAGTGCCATCCTCTGCCCCCAAAACGACCTACTCCCCCGGGACATATCCGGCGGATATGCATGCTATTTTGCCTGCCAAAATCTGCCGGGCACTCGAAGCCGCACTCCCGGTATTTGACCGGCAAATGCACGGTTTTGTGACTGAACAGGCCAATTTTATCGGCATAGAATCCCGCACCAGTTCTCCGGTGCGCATACTGCGATCGGAGAACTATCAGGCCGTCGGCATAGAGGGATTGTACCCCATCGGGGAGGGGGCCGGATATGCGGGCGGCATTACGAGCTGTGCACTCGATGGCATCTCTGCGGCTCTGTGTATGATAGGGGATTGAATATAGAGTTAAAAATCTAACTTTTGACTTTACGAAACCGCCCTCAATGCGTAGAACATAAGAACGATTGTTTTTTGGGCATAGCAGGCTTGCCGTTCTAAGCCTGTGCACTATGAGCATGGAGCAAACAAAATGATGAACGAACAGATTTCATTTTCAGAGATTAAACGTCTTTCAAATATCGCCCTTGAATCGGGGGATTTGAACAGGCTTCAGGACCTGTTATTTCCTCTTTTGAAAGAAGAGGACAAAACAAGAAGCGCGTCCGACAATCTGTTCATTTATCGCACAATAGGCAGAGTCCATCGTGAACAAAAGGAAATGGACGAAGCACTGACAGCCTATCAGCAGGCACACAGTTACGATCCCCGCGACTTTGAGACACTGACCGCTCTCGCGGAAGGTGAACTCCAAAAAGATCCCAAAGAGATCGACTCAAAACTCCTGATGGAACTTCTCATATTCCATCGTCCGGCGCTCAAAGACAACATGGTCATGCGTATTTTCCAAAAAATCGGCGATGCCCATGCAGCCTCTGACGATCTTGTCAAAGCACGGGAAAACTACGAAAAAGCGCTCGATGCGTGCCCCGGTGACAAAGATTTGATTGACTCACTGCTTAAAGTGTCTGAAGCCAGCGGTGATGACAAAGCCATGGCAAAGGCCCGCGAGAGATTGCTTGCATCCATGACAGGCGCAGAAAGCCGCGCTGCCTTCCTGGTAAGCATTGGCGATGACTATCACAATCGTAAGAATGACGAAGATAAAGCTCTGAGTTTGTATGAAGAAGCACTCTCGGAATATCCTTTGTGCAGCGACGCCCATCAAAGAATTCTCGTCATTTCCGAACACAAAGAAGATTGGGATCGATGCCTCAATGCACTCAATGCACTCATTCAGGCAACAGAGGACGACGAAGAGAAGTGCAAAAACCTGCTCAAAATGGCCTGGATCTTCAAAGAAAAGATCAACAATTACAGACGTACGATTCAGGTCTTTAACCAGGTACTCGATATTCAGCCCAATCAGCTTGATGTCTTCCAGGGCATGATAGCGATGCAGCAGGCACAGAATGATTATGCCGGCATTGAAACAAGCTATCTCTCGATGATTGCACGCCATAAGGATGCAGAAACCCCCAATGTCAAACTGTTGGCAGCACTCTACAAAAACCTCGGTGAACTCCGTCTCAAACAATTCAGCAATATTCCCGGTGCTGCCGAAGCCTACCAGGAAGTCAGCAACCTCTATCCCGATAACGTCAATTTCCACAAGATCCTGGCTAAACTGTACGAGACAGACGACAGCACACTCGAAAAAGCGGTCTACGAAAATCGTGAGATTTTACGCCTGGCTCCCGATCAACTCCAGGCAGTCAATGATCTGGCCAAGTGCTACCGCAAACTCGGAAAATTCGATGAAGCCCTTTGCATCTATCGTGTTCTCAATGTTCTGCAAATCAATGACGAAGAAGGAAAAGCTATCGTCGAAAAATTTGCAAACGCCGATATACCTCAGATTACCGATAGATTTACGAATGACATCTGGGAACTCATCTTCCCCGAAAGCCTCGATCGCACACTGGTCAATATTTTCAAGATTTGTGCGCCTATCATTGGCGACAAATTCTCGAATGATTTCGCGACCTACGGCATCCATGAAAAAGAAGCGCGCATCGATATCAATGAAAATACGCCGTTTAACAATACCATTCGCAGTGAAATTTCCGCACTCGGATTTGGCGAATGCCCGCTGCTGTATCGCTGTGACAAGTTCAAAGGTGTCACCAATGCCTATTTCAGCAACCGCTCATTCCTCGTACATTCCAATTGCCTCAAAGGAAGAAGCAACAAAGAGCTGGCATTCTTAACGGCCAAAGCACTCCTTCTCATGCGCCCCGAATACTATCTGCTGCAGCTGGGTATGAAGAGCATTGAACTCATTCTGTTTGCCATCTTCAAAACGATTATCCCCGATCTCAACATCACGCTCGATAAGAATCAGGAAAGCATTTCCAAGACCTTAGCCAAAGGTCTCTCTGGCGAACAAAGAAGCACATTGAGTGCACTCGTTGACGAAATATTCAACAAGCGTTCATCCAAACTCAATACCCGTATGTTCATGGCTTCTGTCGATGATTTCGGAAACCGCGTTGGTTTGCTCTTCTGCGATGATCCTTCCGTCATCGAAAGACTGCTCGCCGAAGAATCCAAACCTCTGAGCACACGTTCAGTACGTGACCGCAATGGTTCACTCATGCTCTGGGCCCTGAGCGAAGAATATCTCAAACTGCGCAAGAAATTAAATATTGCTCTCAAAGCCTAATCCATTTCAAAACCTCTCCAGATACGGAGAGGTTTTTATTATCTAGCTGAGTGTTCTCTCATTAGAGCTTAGATTTGGCG
>JAGACY010000398.1 GCA_017613855.1 Pseudomonadota bacterium | reverse complement strand
GGTAATATCCATTTGGGCAATCCTGATCGTCATCATTGCCCTCATTATCACATCCGCCTAAAAACAACGTGCTTACCATCAATAATACAAATAAAACTCGCTTTTCCATAATCAGCCTCCCATCCGGGAACAAAAAGCCCTAATCTATAGCAAGTGTTGTGCCACCACCAAACAGCCATTATGAATGTCATGATTTCATTCTGAATGGCCATTATTTGTATTTTTGATGCTTCGGCTATGCGGCCTTTGGCCGCATACGCCTGCGCGGCCGGGCTATCTGCGATACGCCCGGCCAATTTTTCGAAAACTGCCCCCAATTATCTAGAATCTTCGCCCTTTCTGATAAGCACGCGCATTTGCAGCTTTACCAGAGTACTGAGCATAACTCTTACTTTTGGCTGTTTCGCGGGCTTTAATATTTTGATAAGCCTGCCGCTTAACTTCTCTTGCAGAAGCTTTCCGCTTAAGTTCTTCTTCTCTTTCCTTTTCTTTCTTCTGTTTAAGAAGTCTTTCAAATTCTGCCTGCTGGCGTTTTCTTTCTTCCTCTTGTTTTCTGGCATCCTCGGCGAGTTCTTCCCGAGTTCGATAATAAACCACACGACGATCCCCCGAAATATCATCAAGTGGAATGGGAAAAGGCATCGAATCGACCGATTCACGATTGTCTTCATTTCGATAGATTCGATACAAAATAGGAAGCGGATCGCCCACCTGGTAATGTCCTTCGGGGGCTACACTCGTATAAATATAATGGATTAAATCTTCCTTTTTTTCGTCATCCGGCGGGTTAAACTGATAACTAATTTTAAATAATGGTCCCGCATGATAGGCATATCGTACAATTGTATTTGGACTATGATCATCTGGGCTATCCTCAATTGTATGATGTTCGACGAATTGATTCGAGCACTCGACATAATCAATCGAGCATATTGTCGCTATGGTCTTACGACCATTTTGAAGCAAATTTTCAATAATCTTCCTGTCAGCGTCACACCCAAGTTCTTTTATCGACAATGATTGTTTATGTGTGCGATGAGACAAGAATGAAAGCCATTTGTCAGTTCCATAAAGTATAAAAAATGATAGAACAATCAATATCATACAAACGATTGTCGAACCACCTAAAAGGACGAGATCACCCGATTGCATCAGATTAGCGCCATCTACAATGAATGGTTCCAACAAATTCCCGGAAAATTTAAAATATAAAAAGATGCCAATAATCAACAACCCGAAGCTAATCAAAAATTTTAATAAAACTTCCAACAGTTCATGTCGTTTAAACTCATCAACCATGAAAGAAGTTTCTTTAAAGATAGGATTGCCATCCGAGTAATGCGAAGATGTTCGATCTTCCAGATTCAAATAACAGGCAGGCAAATTATCTTTATTTCTCGGTAAAACATCATCAAGCGCCTGCCACAAATCGATATTTCCCGGCTCACCATACGAGGAGACATTTCTTAAAAGTTCATCCTGCACTTTGGTTGGGATATGTTCTTTATGAACACGTACATCTCGCAAT
The DNA here is from genome assembly GCA_017613855.1 of Pseudomonadota bacterium. The sequence goes on along the minus strand of JAGACY010000398.1, from coordinate 9,598 downwards.
TTTATAGATGGTATCCGTTTTTACAATCAACATGATCTCTATGAAAAGGGACGAACACCACGATCTCAAGTACTCATCACGAACGAATATCGTTTACTGCAAAGCGGACTTTTCTCATTATGGGCTAAAAATGGCATTGGATATACTTACTTTGTACATAATCCCGGTAATGATGAACCGGTTTTCTATTCAATTCATGCCTTGCCACTTGCTTTTGGATTGAGATTGGACTGGCAGCTGGCACGTGTCTTTTCTCTCGGTTTTAATATGACTTTCACGGCAGACATCGTGCTGTACAATAGCCGTCCTTATCAAATTGGACCACCTGTTTACTGTACATTCGCGTTTGCCTTGTTTGCACTGTTTCATATTTAGTTGTGGAGGAAAGACTGAAATCATAGTTCAACAATACGCCACTGTCTCTTATACTCCAATGGTTTGATACGGTTGATACGGTTGAGACCGTTAACGTTTCAACACAGCTCAAAACCAAAAGGTGGAACACGGAGTCTACACAAAGAGACAGGCAGTTTCTCCACAAAAATGGAAGGCTGGATGTGTGAAGTTTGAGCATACTATAACTTTTAGGATGCAAACGCGCGCCAGGCGTATTTGCGCAGCAAATAGCATGGCGCCAAAGGCCGTATCGCGCAGCGACAGGCCGACAAGCCGGTCGTATCGCGCAGCGAAAGACCGGCCACAAATAAAACGTCGAAAAAACTTTTCAAATGGGATGCAAACTCTTAATAGAGAAAGGCTTTTTTGTATTCCCATATCAAAGGAGAAAGTATGGCGACAAAAGTACAGATTGCTTCACACATGCTCATCGTTTGCGGCCCGTCGGGTACGGGAAAATCGACGCTTTTGGGGCATTTGCTCTCGCACCGTTCGACCTGCTGTCTGTCGCGTTCGACGACGACACGCGCGCCGCGCGGCACCGAGCAAAATGGCGTCGAATATGACTTTGTCGATGTCGAGACGTTTAAGGCGAGGATTGAAGCCGACGAATTTGCAGAATACGCCAACGTTTTCGGCAATTATTACGGCACGCCGCACGAGATGATCCGCAGTACCGTCGAAGATAAAGGCATGGATGTTCTGTTCGACATCGATGTTCAGGGGGCGCGCATCATTAAGAGCAAATACGAGGGTGTGTGGTGCGTACTGATTGCGCCGCCGTCGATGGAGGTGCTCGAAAAGCGCCTGCGTTCGCGCGGCACCGATGCCCCCGATGTCATTGAACGCCGCTTAAATACTGCGCGACATGAACTTGCACAGACCGATTTGTTCGATTTCAGAATTGTCAATGATGACCTCGATACGGCGTGCCGCGATATTTGTGCGCTGTACGATACGCTGCGCCTCCGGACGTCGCGTTAATTTTGTGAGGGGGCAAGCCCCCTACGCGGCTTTTTGCCAGAGACGTGTCACGACACGTCTCTACGGCAAATACGCCGCTACCCCCGATGCGGGGACACCCCGCAACGCCCCGTCCTGCCATCCATAATACCAAGCGTTTTTACGCTGTCATCCGAGTCCACAGAGTATGCAATTTGGCGAAGAAATGCCCGAGCTGACCTGGATTCAGCCGGGATTAATTGTTTATCAGGGATACAAAGCAAAAGTCACCCCGATGTTCGAGCAATATCTCGATGCGAAAAAGCAAAATCCGACGGCACTGCTCTTTTTTCGCAACGGGGATTTTTACGAGACATTTTTTAATGATGCCAAGCTCCTGAGCCAGGCCTGTGATCTGATACTCACCAGCAGAAACAAGGGCAAGGATGGCGAGGATATTCCGATGGCCGGCGTGCCTTACCGCACCATCAATGAATATCTGTTCCAGCTGGTCGAACAGGGTTTTAAAGTCGCCATTTGCGACCAACTCGAAGATCCGGCTCAGGCCGTAGGCATCGTCAAACGCGGCATCACGCAGATTGTCACCCCCGGGACACTGTGCGATGATCGGCCCGGATACGATAAAAATGCGCGTTTTTTATCGGCAGTGGTATGGCACGATATTTCACGCCTCAAGACGGTCAAAAAGGCAGAAAATGCTGGTGAAATGCCGCTTTGTTCGCTTGCCTCGATCGATATGTCGACCGGTTACTGCACGATGACCGAGCTTCGTACACTGCAGGCATTGCAATCGGAACTGCTCAGATTAAATGTCCGCGAGCTGCTTTCACACCACACCGCACAGGACGAAGCGCTCGAGAATTTGCTTCACGGCATTCCCATCACCTATCGGGAACGCGATGCATTTGCGCAGCAAACCGTGCTCGATCATTGGATGGATGATGAAAATGAAGGCAACTATGCCTTCATGTCGAAAGAAAAGTTCCTGTCTTTTATCGACCTGATAGATCAGGCACATTTTGAAATGCCATCCCTCGTGAGCGAGGCTTTTTGCGGGCTTTTGGTTTACCTGCGGGAACTGCATTTTCCGCTGACGGACAACATCCAGCAGATATATCCTTATCGCGCCGAAAGCTACATGCAGATCGATGCAGCAACCTTCCAGAATCTCGAGATTTACTCGACTTTGCGGGGAAACCAAAAAAACGGCTCTCTCCTGGGAGAACTCGATGATACCGTTACCGGGCCGGGTTCACGCTTGCTGCAAAACTGGCTGGCCTATCCGCTCAAGGATATCAAGCAAATTCGGGCAAGACATGATGCCGTCGAAGAATTGCTGGGGAACTTTGAATGCAGGGATGATCTGAGAAAACTGCTCAAAGACACAGCAGATCTCGAACGATTGTCGACCAAAATCGCCAATGACAAGATCGTACCTTCCGAATTGGTGCGACTGCAAAAGACGCTGCAAATCATTCCATCCATTATTGAGCGTTGCAATGCCTGTCAGAGTGCGTATTTAAAGCGCTCTGCCACACAGCTCAATGCACTTGAAAAACTCGCTCAGACCATCGATTCGGCACTCATTCCCACGGCGCCGAGCAATCTGAATGATACGAATTTTTATAAACCCGGCTACGATGCCAAACTCGATGAGTACCGCGAGATATCCGAGAATGGCCAGCAATGGCTGTTGAATTACGAGGTCAGACAAAAGCAGGAAACCGGCATTAACTCGCTTAAAGTCAAGTTCCAGCGCAATTTTGGTTACTTTATAGAAGTGACCAAATCGAATTTATCGCTTGTGCCCAAAACGTATGTACGTTCTCAGACACTCGTGAACTGCGAACGTTTTTATACGCCGGAACTCAAGGAATATGAGGAAGAATTGCTCAATGCCGAAACGCAGCGCAGTACACGTGAACTGGAGCTATTCAACGAACTCAAGCGACTGGCGGCTGCCCAGATTACCCCGTTGGTCAAAAACGCAAGGATTTTGGCGCATCTCGATGTTTTATCCAGCCTTGCCCACACGGCACACCATCGCAACTATGTCCGCCCAACCTTGGATGATTCGAGCCTGGCCTTTAACCTGAAAGGCGCGCGCCATCCCGTCGTCGAACGCTTTCTGCCCAAAGGAGAGCGCTTTGTTCCCAATGATATCAAACTCGATGACGATGGACGGCTATTGATTATTACCGGTCCCAATATGGCCGGTAAATCGACGATCATCCGACAAGCTGCCATCATTGCGCTCATGGCTCAAATGGGTTCGTTTGTTCCGGCAGAATCAGCGGTGATTGGCATTGTCGACCGCATTTTTTCGAGAGTCGGAGCGAGTGATAACCTGGCCCTGGGGCAATCGACCTTTATGGTCGAAATGACCGAAACCGCCAATATTTTATCGAATGCAACCGACAAAAGCCTCGTCATTCTCGATGAAATCGGCCGCGGTACCTCGACTTATGATGGTCTTTCACTCGCCTGGGCCATTGCCGAATACCTGCATACACGAATCGGTGCCCGCGCGCTCTTTGCCACGCACTATCACGAATTGACCGAGCTTGCGAATGTCCTCAAAGGAGTTCGCAATGTATCGATTGCTGTCAAAGAATATAAAAAAGATATTATCTTTTTGCGCAAACTCGTCGATGGCGCAGCCAACCGAAGCTACGGCATTCAGGTTGCACGATTGGCCGGTATTCCCAATGAAGTCTTGGAACGCGCCGAGCAAATCCTCGAAACACTCGAACAAAACGGCCATCAGGAATTTGTACAAACACCCGAAAAGCCTGTCGTACAGCAGGTCACCCATCAACAGCGCAATCTCTTTGGAGATGAGCCCGCCCCTGTCACTTCCGATCCCCGCATGCAGGAGCTCATACACGAATTGCAAAATCTCTCTTTGGATGCCACCACCCCGATTCAGGCATTGAACTGGCTTTATAAGTGGCAGAAGAAATTGAGACGATAGAATTGTGGGGGAAAACTTTTCTTTTGTACCAAAAGAAAAGCCCCATCTAAAATATATTTATTTCTATATTTTTATAGATATAAAAAAACCGCCCCGAAAGGGCGGTTTTTTATGAAATAATCAAAAGATTATTTACAGGAATATTTTCCACCGGGATATTCCGTACTCGTCGGATCGAAATTACATACTTTTGGACTCGTGCATTTCCATTCGACGATGACACCCGTGGAGCAACGAAGACCGGAGTTTGTAGCCGTGTCACAGCCAGCGGGTTTATAGTTATCAGTATCACAGCAGTCACCAGCCTTGCCGCCTTCAACGAGTTTTTCTTTATCTTCACATTTTTTGCGTGCTTCTTCATTATCGATGGCAGCCTGATCTCTCGGGCAATAGATAGTTCCATCTTTGCGGGTCTCGCAAATATCATTGAAGCAGGTATAATTTTTAACTTCACCTTTTACACAAACGACAGCTGTTTTCTTATCATCTGCGCAAGTTCCGGTATAATCTTCACCTGTGCAGGTTTCAGGCGTTGTGCTGCTTTCTTTCGGGCAATCTGCAGTGCTGCCATTGGGAGTACACTGATTGTCTGCGCAAGTCCACTGTGCAATTTTACCTTTATTGCAAACGAGGGCATTGGCACCACCATTGATGCAAGTGGCTTTATAGTTATCATCGCATGCTTTACCGACCGAAGGATCCGTCGCAGCATCTTCAGATTCACAAGCAACACGGTTTGAATCATTGATGTAGCAGTCTTTCTTTGCACATGTTTTGACATTCACCTTATCGTTATACCAGTAATAGCCTTCCGACTTATCAGCCTTGCAAGCTTTGTTGCAGGAAGAGGTGCTGGCGGCTGTGCAATCTTCCCCGCTACCACTGCTGGTCTTCGGGCAATCTGCAGTGCTGCCATTGGGAGTACACTGATTGTCTGCGCATGTCCACTGTGCAATTTTACCCTTGTTGCAGACGAGGGCATTGGCACCATTATTGATGCAAGTGGCTTTATAGGAATCATCACAGGCCTTGCCGACGGAGGGATCCGTTGCTGCATCTTCTGATTCACAAGCAACACGGTTCGAATCATTGATGTAGCAGTCTTTATTTGCACATTTTTTCACGTTCAGCTTATCATTGCCCCAGTAATAGCCTTCCGACTTATCAGCCTTGCAAGCTTTGTCGCATTTTGCGGTGCTGTTGGCTGTGCAGGTTTCGGTCGTAGTACTGCTGGTTTTCGGGCAATCTGCAGTGCTGCCATTTGGAGTGCACTGATTGTCTGCGCATGTCCACTGTGCAACTTTACCTTTGTTGCAGACGAGGGCATTGGCACCATCATTGATGCAAGTGGCTTTATAGGAATCATCGCAGGCCTGGCCGACAGTGGGATCCTTTTCACCACCCTCACCTTCGGCTACGCAGGAATCTTTATCTTCTGGTACACAGGTCGCTTCCTTGCATTTTTTCTCTACGACCTTCGTACCATTCCAATACCATCTTGTCAGTTTATCTGCACTGCAGGCATCGTCACATTTGCTTGTGCTCTCAGCTGTGCATGCTGTACCGGTAGGAGCATCATCGGACTCACAGGCAACACGGTTCGAGCTATTGATGTAACAGTCATTATTGGCACAGGTAACTACGTTCAATTTGTCATTGTACCAGTAATATCCCTCGGATTTATCAGCCTTGCAGGCCTTATCACACTGAGCAGTACTCGTTGCAGTGCATTCACTTCCCGGCTGCGGCTGCGGCTGCGGATCCGTCTTATCTTTGCAATCTTTCAAAGTTTCATCGCATACTTGAGTGTCCGTACAAGTCTTGGCTGTCTGCCAGGTTTTTTTGACACATTGCTGCAAAAACTGTCCACTGCACGCATAGGTTCCCTCCGTACAGTCGCCAGGAAGAGGAGTAGGATTATCTGTCTTGGTCACGCAATTATTGCTCTGACACACACCATTGGGAACATCAGCCTTGTATTCAGCGCATGTCGTATCCAACCAGTTACCCTTTTTATCGCAAACCTTAATAGCAGTCTGGCCATCTGTACATTGTATTTCACCCAGTGTGCATGACCCTCCCTTATCATCTTTTTTATCATCATCACCGCATGCAAACGCGGATACCATGGTCAATGCAATCAGGGACGCCAAAAGCTTTTTACTCATATTTTTTCTCCTTAGACGCAACACAATTGTTGCAGCATAATAAGACCGCGCAGTCAGTCATGCTCACTGCCCTACCCAAATGCATGTTCTCTCTAAATGAAGAAGAGACAATAATCAAGTAGTTATATAAAAAAAATGAATAAAATAGGCCATAAATCCCTTGAATTTTCAACGCAATGTGGACTTATGGGTGTTTATGTAGGTGTTAAAACCACAACATAATTATAATATATTATTAGTTATATCTTTATATTATTATATAAAAAAAAAGAGCTATTAAGCATTTTTCAGCTCAATAGCTCTTTTTATTATATTGATACAATATAATACTATTTGGCAGCCAATTCGCCATCCTGACATACCTGGCAAGCTCCCCCGGAACAAACCATGGTTTCGAGTGTGCTGCCTGTCACCAAGCCTGTTTCATCGACCGAACACGCTAAGATGGCATTGTCAGCAAAGCAAGCGTATCTTGCATCCAGCGCACACGCAGGATATACACATGCATTCGAATCACAGCGTCCGCCATTGATGGCACAATTGGTCGTTTTTGTCTCTCCCTGTGCATCACATTCATAGAGGACATCCCCAAGACAAATGCTGGTTCCATCTACGCGCGTCAAAGTACCATTGTCATCATCGGGTACACACAGAGACAAAATATATTGCTCATAGTCTTCGACATAAGTACAGGCGGCATTCCCCGACGCATCACATTCCGCGCGGCAATCGGCATATCCGGCATAAACGCTGCAAACACTTCCCGTACACTCACTTTGAACGGCTACTTCATAATCCTCATCGCAGTATTCCAAAGTATTGCCATTACAGCGGCCCTCAGCAGTCAGATCTCCGCAGGGATCGCCTTCGACACCGCCAATACACATATCCACATCAGGATACCCCTGATAATCCGAAATGCACTTTCCATGAATGATGGTGCCATCCTTGTCATAATTGGCACAATCTGCCGATTTGAGCAGGTAACTCTCATCTTCCTGCTTCTCACATCTGTACAGCATGTCACCATCACAATGGCGCATTCCATGCGATAAATAGGCATATCCACTGGCAATAGGCTGGCATTCGATGACTTCTCCCGAATCGGAACAAATACGGTCACCAACCTGCTCCTCTGTACAAATCATCACACATTGATTGAAAGCCTCAAAGCATTTGGCACCTTCAGAACAACCCCGTTCCTGAATCTGTCCATTCTCACAGGAAAGAACTGTCGCATCATCCTTGCAAAGTGTCATTCCCGAAATTCGAACATTTTGTCCCGAAATGGCTTCGCATTTCTGCACAAGTTCATCATCACCGGAGGCTGTGCAAGAGAAATCTGAAACCTCATCACAAGATTCACGGCATTCTGCCACACCACCATACACGGAGCAAGTGCCGCCCATTGCAGCACAATCCATCTCGTATGGCCGAGGCTTGATATAACGTGTGTCACAGCCAAACAAACGACTTCCCATGCAAGTACCGGCTTCAGAGAAGAGTTCATTGCAACTATCGGGCATGGCACAACCGACATGTCCATTGGAATAAGCTTCACATTGGGTATCAAACCCGACGAGGTCCAGACACAAAGCAGATGATTGGCTGCCATCGGCATTCGTTGTCACAATGCTTTTGCCATCCTCACCACATTCGCGCGTAGCGATACCATGATATGTTTTTGGGGGATTGGGATCGCCTGGCTGAGGATTAACGGTACCACTGCACTGCCCATTTTGACAGCTTTGACCACTTGGACACATCTCATAGCGCCATTTGCCTTCATCTGTGCAAATCTGAACAACAGCCCCTACGCAATTCTGCATTCCAGGCTGACAGTTGGGCAGCGCATCAAAACCACTGATATCAAAACACTGCACCATATCATCGACACTGACACAGGAAGTACCCGACACACACTCAGAAATATGCCATTTCCCATTGAGACAGTATTTGACACCCTGGCCATCTTCGGTACAGACAGCCATATCACGGTGCGTACATTCCTCATCATCACTGCAGGCGCAATTCAGGCAACCAACTAACAATATAGACAACAAACACAATTTTTTCATCATGACCTCCAAAACGTCATACCGGTGCCTTTATTATCTGCAATGCAGAATTTGTGCAAATGTAATTTTGAAGCTCTGTCCCCTGCCGTAACTATGAGCTGGACTCAATGATAAATCATTCGAGCTTATAGCTTATAGCTTTTAGCTTGTAGAAGTCATGCAAAGCCTTGCTGTCGAAAACAGGATTTCAGGTGAAATGATTTTGCTTCGATAAGCGATAAGCCCCCAAAAAACTCATATCCTCATTTTTTCGACAGCAACAGATTGAATGCAGATATTACGATTCATCCTGCAAAACATGGCGATATCTCATCTCAGGCTCTCCGCCGTCGGTAGCCTCTTCCAAATGAAGGACATCGTCTTCAAAATGGAATCGAATCGGATAATCATCGCTGTCAGGCCATGTCATATGCAGCTCAGGATAGGGCTTGCCCCGATATTGGGTCATTTCAACCCAATACTGTCCGGATGACGAAGGTGACCAGCTATCTGCTGATTTCGTCAAAAAATCGTACGTCCCATCCGAATGAAATACCAAACGGTTTGACTCAGTCATGCCAAGACCATCCCATTTTCCTTCGAGTGATTTCATATAATACTGACATGATTCCTGAAGCAATTCGTGCTCTTCCATTTCCCATTCTCCAGTGAGTTCATTGAACCGCAATGCATGGCCAACAGCCCTGCAATCACAGCGCATATCGAGCGCCTCGTATTCAAGGCAACCGCTCAAGAGAAAACTAAATACCATAACGAGATTGACTGCGAACAACTTTTTCATAGCTGACTCCTTTTAATAATGCGGAATTATTTCTAATTCGTAATTCGTAATGCGTAATGCGTAATTGGGATGCAAAAATAAGGGGCGACTCTGATTAATGCGGAATGCGGAATGCGGAATGTGGAATTGGGATGCAAAACTAGATGGCGACGCTGAAGTTCATTGTGAATGGTATACAAAATTAGCAGTGAGCAGTGAGCAGTGAGCAATTGAGAATGCAAAACCAAAGTGTCACTCT
>JAGACY010000397.1 GCA_017613855.1 Pseudomonadota bacterium | reverse complement strand
ATCCGGAAAGTTGCCGGCATCAGTTGGTGTCGTCGTTCAGAATACTTCTACGGCATTTGCAGTCTATGAGGCTGTGGTGCTGCGCAAGCCTATGTACGAACGGGTTATGACTGTTTCGGGGAAAGGCATTAAGCGGCCCGCAAATCTAAGAGTGGCCGTGGGTACGCGAATTTCCGATATCGTCGAGTTTTTGGGCGGCATGTCGGATGAGACAGTGAAAGTCATCATGGGCGGCCCGATGATGGGCTTTGCCACTTCGGATTTATCGACACCGGTGACCAAAACGACTTCGGGAATATTGTTCCTGACTGCTGAAGAAGTTGATCTGCGTGCAGGTGGTCCCTGTGTGCGTTGCGGCTGGTGTCTGGATGCCTGCCCCATGGGCATTGAACCCAAGGAAATTGCACTCTACGTCGAGGCCGGCAAAGGCAAAGAGACTGAGCAATTCGGTGTCAAAGACTGCGTGGAATGTGGCTGCTGTGCCTATGTGTGCCCATCCAAGCGTCCATTGGTTCAGCTCATCCGCATTGCCAAACAGAATTTGAGAAAATAGTATTTCAGCTTAGAGCTTAGAGCTTGGAGCTTGGAGTATAGTTATTAATGACTCAAAGCTCATAGCTCACAGCTCATTATTACTGCTTCAGAATCACATTCCTTTTACCGTCAGACATTCGGTATGAGTTCATTAACAGTATCAATATCACCGCACATCAGAAAGAAAGAATCCATCCCCAAGATCATGTGGACGGTTGTCATCTGCCTGATGCCAGTTCTTCTATTATCGACAGTCCTCTTTGGATGGCGCGCCCCCGCACTGGTTGCCATTTCGGTGATTAGCTGCATTGTGGTCGAAGTCATTTGTCAAAAGGCTTTAAAGCGCAAGATCACCATTAAGGATGGCAGTGCCGTATTGACTGGTGTCCTCATGGCATACGTTCTGCCGCCGGGATCACCTTGGTATTTGCCGGTCTTTGGCGCAGTCATGGCCATGTTCATTGGCAAACAGTTAATGGGCGGCCTGGGGTATAACATTTTTAACCCAGCACTTTTGGCGCGAGCCTTTTTAATGGTGTCCTTCCCCGTCTATATGACATCGGCCTGGATTCAGCCAACGGCACTGTCAGATCTCGGGGCTGCAGGGATGTGGATTGCAGCACTCAACGGCATGCCCGCTGTTGATGCATTCACAGGTGCGACACCACTCATGACCATGAGCGCTCAAGGTATTGATGCTCTGCACAACACCTTTGGAACGAGTTCCGGTTTGTATGGCAGTTTCTTTGTCGGCTACAAACCCGGCTGCATTGGCGAAACTTCGGGGTTGCTGCTTCTTTTGGGCGGCATTTTCCTGATGTGGAAAAAGTACATTACGTGGCACATTCCCGTTTCGATGCTCGGCATGATTGCCTTTTTGACCTGGATGTTCGGCGGTCCCACGCTCTTTAGCGGTGATCCATTACTCGCCATTCTCTCTGGTGGTGCCATTCTCGGTGCTTTCTTTATGGCCACCGATTATGTGACTTCTCCCTCCAATAAATTTGCCCAGGTCGTCTATGGCATGGGTATCGGTGCGCTCACGGTTCTCATCCGCTTAAAAGGCGGCTATCCCGAGGGTGTCTGCTATGCCATTCTCCTCATGAACTGCATTTCCATTGCGCTCGATGGCTGGTTCAAACGCAAACGATTCTCTCCGGCTGAGCCCCCCAAAGAAGCTGCTCCAAAAGCAGATAATGCCCCGGCAAAACCGGCAAAGGAGGCAGCAGCATGAAACAGGGAGCCATGAAAGATATCGTGACAATCGTCATTAAATTGACGATTACATGCCTCGTGGCAGGAATCATCATGGGGGCTGCATTTTTGCTCACCCACGATGCCAAGGAACACAACGAGCAAGTGCGTGACGAGAAAGTCATGCTCTCAATCCTCGGCTATGATAAAGCGAATCCTGCCCCGCAAACACTCGCTCTTAATACGATATACCGTTATATCGTGACGCGGGGCGAAACTCAATCCATAGGATATGTCCTTGCCACCGAGACAGGCACACAGTTTGTCGAACTCGATCTCGACGGCAATTTCCTCAAAGCCTATCCCATTGCGCAGGAAATAGACAAACTGCGCAAAGAAAGCGACCGAACAGGCGCCGTTCAGACACTTATTGCCGATGGCGAAGCCCGTTATGCGGACAATTTCATCATTGCGATGAATGACGGCAAACGCATGGCCTACATTCTGGACGGCAAATATCCCGGCTTTAAATCTTCTATTCGGGTTAAGATGGCTCTGGGAGCAGATTTTTCAATGCTCGGTTTTGAAGTCCTTGAGCACGAGGAAGATCCCGGCCTCGGAGCAGAAATCGAGCAAAAATGGTTCCGTGGGCAATTCGAAGGCAAATCCTTTGATCAGCTTAAAACAGCAGATGTCGTTAAAACGCCCATCCCCGATGATTACCGCAATGCCATTACCGGCAAAATAAAGGGTGAAGAAGCCCAGAAAATTCGCAATGATCATTTGGGCGATCCCATCCATGCCCTCACAGGCGCGACAATATCTTCGCGTTCCGTTTTAAACGGCAATAAGGCCATGGTCACGAAGTTCGTCTATCGCATCGGCAAACTCGATAACGTTCTGAAGCAACAGGGAATTAAAACACCGTTTTAATTCGGAATGCGGAATGCGGAATGCGGAATTATTCACGAATTCAACGGTATTTGCATTGATAAAAAAGTACAAACAATTCTGATTTAGCAACTCATAAAATGCCAAAAAGAAACTTCTTCCCAATGCTTTTCTTTAGGAAGGGGGCTCGGGGGAAACCTTTTCTTTTGGCACAAAAGAAAGGGTTTCCCCCGAAATAAAAGAAAAAATGTCCAATACACTTTCCAAAGGTCAACTCTTAGCGCGCGGCGTTCTAAGCCAGAACCCCATTTTTAAACTGGCACTTTCGATGTGTCCTGCCGTCGGTATTTCGACGACAGTCATGAATGGGCTCATGCTCGGAATCGCGGTTTTCTTTGTCCAGGTGTTTTCGTCGATGACGATTTCACTCATCAAGAATTTCATCCATCCGCGCATTCGAATACCGACATATACCTTGACCATCGCCACCTGGGTGACGGTCATCGACCTCGTGTTGGCTGCCTATCTGCCTGCGGCCTACGCCGAAATGGGTATTTTTATCAAACTCATCGTGGCATTCGCTATCATCACAATGCGCCTCGAAACCTTTGCCTGCAAAGAATCCCCGGGTGATTCCTTCTTTGATGCCGTCGGCATGGGCTTTGGTTTTATGTTCGGCATGGTTACAATTGGGTTTGTGCGCGAGCTCTTTGGATCAGGTACGATTCTTGGGCATGAAATCCCATTTATCCAAAACTACACCTTTATGTTCCTCATTCTCCCATGCGCTGGTTTCTTTGTCGTCGGCATCATGATGGCATTCTTCAACTGGATTGAAACCAAATACAACGAGGCAAAGATTGGCAATGAAAAATAACATCCGCAATTTCATCTCTGTCGCGTTTGCATTCATCCTCTTT
>JAGACY010000396.1 GCA_017613855.1 Pseudomonadota bacterium | reverse complement strand
GTCGAGCTCCTGACGGTGCTGCGAAAGATAGGCGATATGCGTGTTTTTGCCAATAATGACTGTGCCTTTGTCGGGTTCGATGCGTCTGGTCAGGACGTTGAGGAGCGTCGTTTTGCCGCATCCGTTGGGGCCAACAATGGCGCAGCAGTCGTCTTTTCGCAGGGTAAAATCGAACGCTTTAAAGACCGGATGATCGTAGCTTTTCTCGATTTTTTCGGCATTGATAATGATATTCCCAAGGCGTGCATTGGCCGTAAAAGACATCGTGAGCGTAGCTTCGTGCGTAACTTTGGCCTTTTCCTGGATTTCGGCGACGCGCTCAATGCGGGCGCGGGCTTTTGTACCGCGGGCACAGGGCGCACGATGGAGCCAGTCGAGTTCTGTCACGAGCAGATTGGCATATTTTTCCTGCTCTTTTTTGCGCAAATCCATGAGGGCGGCTTTTTGCTCGACAAAATTGACGTAATTGCCCGCAAATGAAAGCAATTCGCTGTGATGAATCTCGACAATGCGGGTGACGATGGCATCGAGAAAGGCACGGTCGTGCGTAACGAGAATGATGGCCGCGCGATAATCGCGCAGAAGCGATTCGAGCCATTCGATGGTCTGTGTATCGAGGTGATTGGTGGGTTCGTCAAGCAGCAGAACATCGGGGCGTTCGAGCAAAACGCGGGCGAGTGCCACGCGGCGCTGTTGACCGCCCGAGAGACTGGACATCGGGGTATCAAGTACGGACGACGGTAGGTTCAGCCGCCGGAGCATGCCTTCGATTTCATGCTGGATTTCCCAGCCGCCGTGCTGCTCGATTTCGGCCTGGAGCTGTTCCTGCTCGTGGCTTAGACGCTCGATTGCCTTGGGGTTGCTGGCCTCGGCAATTTGGGTACACAGCATTTCGTAGGCATTGAGCCGTGCGCGACGCGGTTCGAGGGCTTTTGCGACGACCGTCTGGGGCGTGTCATCCTCGGCAAATGTCGGATTTTGGGGCAAATAGGCAATGTGCACCTTTTTATGGTGCGTAATTTCGCCATCATCGTAGTATTCCTGACCCGCTAAAATCCTGAGGAATGTCGATTTGCCGCAGCCATTGTGGCCGATGAGGCCGACTTTTTCCCGTTCGGTCAGGATGAGATTGAGGTCTTCGAAAACGGATTTGGCCCCGTAAGCTTTGCCGAGTTTTTGAACAGTAATGAGAGGAAGCATGTTTAATTCGGAATGCGGAATTCGGAATGCGGAATTGTTTTAATTCGCAATGCGCAATGCGCAATGCGCAATTGTGAATAACCATGCGCCAAATAAAATAAAATGAAAAAAAATGCATCCCCAAATGTAACAAACGCGATCCCAATGGCATCATTAGAATAGGGTAATGCATCCCCCAGAACACAGTCCCCCACGGAGCCCCCATGAACAAAAAACAAATCCAGGAAAAATACGATGCCGGGAATTCGATGTTTGCCATTGGTGGACCAGAGCCGGATAAACGCCCAAGTGATTTGGCCGTTTGCCAAAAGGGGGCGCCATGGTTGTTTATCATTGTCGTTCTCATTCGGATATTGGCAATTTTAATGGATTAAATGTAAAGCCCCCAAGAATCCCAATAATTGACATGGAGGTAATGTGAGGCAAGATCAATGAAGGCATTCTTGTAATTCGAAATGCGGAATGCGGAATGCGGAATTAATAAGGCATTCACAAAGTAATCTTTGAAGATTTGAATAACCTCTACCTTCAGCGATTAACGTTGGTTTTGTCATTCCTCAATTGCGCATTGCGAATTGCGAATTAAACATCAATGCCATTTAGCTTCAGACCCAACCACTTAGGTTCAGTCTCCCAATTACACATTACTCATTAATTTCAATGTTACGCGACGCACTCGAACAATTTATGACATTTTTAAAGGCAGAACGCGGGCTTGCGAATAACACGCAGATGTCCTACCGACGGGAACTGGAGCGTTTTTGCCAGTATTTAGAAGACAACGGCTGTCAAGAGATAGAGTCGATTACGCAAGATCACATTCGCGGCTATTTGGAATCTCGTTTATATGATGATGAAGCCCCCATCAAAGAGCGCACACTGGCCCACAATCTCATCAGCATCCGACAGTGGATGTCATTTCTCGTGGGGGATGGACTCATCGAATCCAATCCCGCGGAGCACATTGATATTCCCAAGTATGCCCAGCGCGATCCCATCTATTTGAATGAAAGCGAAGTCGATGCACTGCTCAAGGCTCCAAATGATGAAACGCCGGAGGGCTTGCGGGATCGGGCCATGATCGAGCTCTTGTACGCGACAGGCATGCGAGTCTCTGAATTGGTTAATCTGAACCTTCGGGATTTAGACCTGGATAATGGCTGTATTACGGCCCATGGCAAAGGATCGAAAGATCGCCTCATTCCCATGGGAGAATGTGCGCATCTTTGGGTTCAGCGATATCTGGAAACCTCACGTCCTGAATTATTGGCCAAAGCACCATCGAATGTCCCTACCCTCTTTGTTACACGCAAAGGAGGTGGCATGACGCGCCAGGGATTTTGGAAAAACCTCAAGAAATATGCACTCGAAGCCGGCATCCGCAAGGAAATCTCCCCCCATAAACTGCGCCATACCTTTGCGACCCATCTCATTGCCCATGGCGCTGATTTGCTTGCAGTGAAGGAAATGCTCGGACATGCCGATATTTCTTCGACACAAATCTATACCCATGTTTCGAGGGAACGTCTCAAACAGGTTTTTGTCGAATTCCATCCGAGAATGCATGAATAATTTCGCATTCCGCATTCCGAATTCCGAATTAAAAAAAAGCTAATCATTCCCCTCAAAATCATATATGGTATCTCTGTGTAGCCAGAAGGCTACGAACTTTACACCACAATTTGGAGAAAATATGGAAGACTACACGAGTGAGCAGGTTGCACGCGCCATTGCCAATGCTGCGATTGATAAAAAAGCCATTGAGCCGGTCATCATCGATGTCCGCGGCAAATGCGATTATGCCGATTTTCTCGTTGTATGCTCTGGGCGCAGTGACCGTCAGGTCGATGGTATCGCCACAGGCATTGATAATGAAGTTGTCGATATGCGTTCTTGCATCAGCAACGAAGGACAGGCTAATGGCCAATGGGTTTTGCTCGATTACGGCGATGTGATTGTGCACATTTTTAATGGCCATAAACGTACCGAATATAACATCGAAAACCTTTGGAAAGACGCACCGCGTCTCGAAATTGATATTCCACCCGAATTGCGTCTGACGGACGAATCCTACGATATGCCCTTGCTTTAACTATGGCTGCAACAGTTCTGGCTATCGGTAAAATGCGGTTTGCGCCCTATCGCGCAGCCGCCGATGAATACCTCAAAAGGCTCAAACATTACCTCAGTATTCAGGAAATTGAGCTCAAATCAGAGGCATCCCCCAAATTGTCAGAGACGCAGATTCGTGAAAAAGAATCCCGACAATTTATCGAGGCTGTGCCACCCTCTACCTATATGTTTGTCCTCGATGAACGCGGAAAACTCTTTAACAGTGTACAGTTTTCCGAGCTGCTGGGAAAACTCATGGCTCAGTCGCAGGATATGGCCTTTGTCATTGGTGGCGCGTATGGACATCATGAATGCCTGCGACAGCGTGCCAACACAGTCTTTGGGCTTTCACCTCTGACTTTTCCCCATGAACTGGCGCGCGTCATTGTATATGAACAAATCTACCGGGCGATGACCATTCTCAAGAATGAGCCGTACCATAAATAATGCGCAATTCGCAATGCGCAATGAGCAATTTGCAAGTCCTCCTCAATGCATTTTCAAAAATATAAAAAGACTTAAATCCTTTGTTTTTAATCATCGTTGAAAAAATGATTCCGCATTCAGCATTGCGAATAAAACACACACTTACTCTTAGCTTCAGAATTAACCTTAGTTTTTGCCATCCAATTGCGCATTGCTAATTGCGCATTGCTAATTAATAACAATGTTCCTCGAAACGCTTGACGCTCTTAAACATGTGATTTGGCCCACACGATGTGCATCCTGTGATGTCCTGCTGCCACAGCCTAAAGATCTTCTGTGCGAAGAATGCCGTGCCTCTGTTTTGGAAGCACCACAAATTCCATTATCAGAACCAATAGACTGTGCCTGTGCCATCTTTCGGTATGAAGGCGCCGTTCAGAACATGATTGCCAAGTGGAAATACCACGAGGATTACAGTGCCCAAAAAGCTTTGCTCTCCTTTTTGCCGGAAAATATCGAGCGTTTAAAGCCATTCATTCCCGATAATGCATGTCTCATTCCCGTCCCCCCCCATCCCAGGCGACTGCGGGAACGCGGCTTTGATCCGGTATGGACATTTGCCGAAAAACTGCACAAGATCCTTGTACAGAGCGGCATTCACACCGATTTTAGAGACGACGTACTCACTCGAACGCGCCATACCCCGCATCAGGCAGGACTCACCCACGATGAACGCGTTCACAATCTCGATGGTGCATTTAAAGTCTCCGAAAAATTCGCTCCCCAAAAGGTCATTCTCATCGATGATGTGACTACGACAGGTGCAACCGCCGCCGCTTGCGCAACTACACTCAAGGCTGCCGGTGCCCCATGGGTCGGATTTGTGGCTCTGGCACACGCCGTTAAATAATTCGTAATGCGTAATGCGTAATGCGTAATGCGTAATGCGTAATTATTCCGGCATTCTCTTTTTAATTCCTAAAGAATATAGACATTATAGCTTTAGAGTGACATTTGGGGGTTGCATATTCAATTGAGAATTGCGCATTACGAATTACAAATTAGAACACAACTCCCCATTAGCTTCAGACTTACTCTTTAGTTTTGTCATCCTCTAATTACGAATTACGAATTACGAATTACGCATTAAAAACAATGTCTTTCTGGAAAAACGGTCTTCAATTTACATGTCAGCAATGCGGTCGCTGCCGCTGCGGCGAACCGGGCATTGTTTATTTTAATCCACGGGAATTTGACGCACTCGCCATGCATTTAAAAGAAACGCGAGGCATTGAACGCGATGTTCTCATTCGGGATTACATGCGCCCATGGCGCGATTCCTATACTGCCAGGGACGATTTTCCAGATGGGCACTGCATCTTTTACGATCATGGCTGCACAGTCTACGCGTATCGTCCCTCCCAATGCCGGGATTTTCCCTTTTGGCGCTGCAATCTCGCTTCGAAATCGGAATGGGATGAGACGGCCCAAATGTGTCCCGGCATGAACCATGGAAAATTCTGGAGCGCAGATGAAATCAAGGCCATTGCATCGAAAGCAAGATTATAAAGGCTTTGTTGTACGAGACGGGTATTTGGGGTAAATGAAATCGTTCGAGCTTATAGCTTTTAGCTTTTAGCTTGTAGAAGTAATCAGAATCTTGTGGGCAAAAGCATAATTCCCATGAAATGATTTCTCAACTATAAGCTATAAGCTATGAGCTACAAGCTCAAGTCGTATCCACGTTCGTTAAACAAGAGCCTTTAATGATTACAAATGGATTTGCTCAGGCCTAACGGCCTTCGCGTTTTTCGAGATTAGGTCCGGAGTTCAGCTCCGGCTGAGTTTTATGAGTAAAGAGAACGTCCAAAAAGGGACTCCAAATCAGGCAGAAAAAGCGCACGAATATGCGTCATCTTCTGGCCTGCACCATCCCGTACAGCCTTTTTTAAGGCGTTGGACAACCGCGTGGATACTGGCGATTCTCTTTCATCTTGCGCTCGTGGCCCTGCTTGCATGGCATCTCATTCCAGAGACGATGGTCAATGTTTCGGGCATGGTTCCGGCACCCAATGAAACCGTGGAACTCATGCCTGCCCAGGCCATTGAACCGGCAGTTTTTTTTACTTCAAAACCGGAAAACCTCAATGGTGAAGCCGCATCGCTTTATCGAATCGAATCCGATGGCACGCGAACGCTGATTTCTAAAGCCCATCTTCACCCCAAACGAAAATTCGGTCTGCAATTCGAAGCGATTCAAGATCCGGGTACCTATGAAATCGTCGTCCATGACGGAGAAAATGGCGTCGTTTCTAATCCCAACACATTTGATGGAGAATTTGCGGGTAAGTTTCCTTCTGGAAATCGCGAACCCGGCGGCATTTTCTCGGCCCAGTTCAAAGTTGAACCCAAAGTCCATGAGATCATGACGGCAACGCTTTATGATCCTCAAAAGCCATTGGCCAACGAGGAACCTGCAGCCAAAGCGATGCCTCAAAACCAGGAAATGGCCAAAACGCAGCAAAAACAAGTCGTTCCGGAACCCAAACCCAAACCACAGCCGAAACAAACCAAATCCAAACCTAAACCCAAACCGACACAGGCACCAACATCGCCGCTCGTCAACGAAACGGTCAGCCCGGTGCATTCGGGTGAACCCTCGACCGATGAACCGTCGCCGGTGCCATTAACCCCGGAAAGCCTGCGAGTTTCCGCGCTCAATCTAGCCCCGGAGCTCATGCTGGAATCCGCCGAAATTGCACAAAAAAACTTCGAGGAACACGATCAAAATAAATTTGTCGCTGCTGCAGACCTGGCCAAAAAAAGGTTTGAATCGGCCTATAACAATGATGGCCCCGTCATTGGCCCCGGGCAGCAAGGCAATTCCCTGGCCCACAAAAAGGATGTCGCCGAATTCCTTGCCCTGATGCACAAGGAAATCCACCCGCTCTGGGCACATGGATATCTGCTGCGCCTCGATACGATTTACCGGCAGCCCGGTTCGCGACTCAATGATTCCAATCTCGAAGCCGTCCTCGAAATCACGCTCGACAGCCTCGGCGCCGTCTCAGATGTCCGCATGGTGCGTTCGAGCGGCATTACGGATTATGACAATGAGGCGATTCATGTCGCCTGGAATTCCTCGCCAGGTGTGCCGCCCCCCGACGAAATGCGCTCCAATAATGGCAAATCGTACATCCATTGGACATTTTGGCGCGATCAACGCCAATGCGGTGTCTTCGGCGTTAAAGTCTTTAAATTGCAAGGCAACAAGCGCGATGCGCTCAATTTCAGCCTTAAAGCCGTGCAGCTGCAGGAAAAGAAGTTGGGACTGCAGCCGTCTGTCGTCAATATTCCCGGTGTCAAAGGCCTCGATTCGGTTAAGTCTCAAAATCCGGATGAGCCACAGGAACCTGTACCTGCACAGCCTCTTGAACGCATCAATCCTTTGGATGATTGATATTTGGGGGTGTCGCGCCTATGCCTGCGGGCCACCCGCAGGCATACGGCACGACTGCGCGGCTATCGTTACCGATACGCCGCGCTTTTTTTTCAAAAAAAAGCATCCCAAATGTAACAATCGGTTTCTCCTTGGCATTATTCTTATGCATAGCAATCATGTTATGTCTATTGCAGAGGAGAAAACCTATGACTGCGAAAAGAAAGCGTCGCGTCAGGCATGCGAATTATGCCCGCATGACGATGTACTCGGATTGTTTGATGTTTCATGTATTTAACAATGCACCTGATGTGGTTGAACACATGCTGCGAATTATCCTGAAAATATCATTGCATGTCACTAAAGTACATGTCGAATACCCATTAAAATTCAATACCGGTACGGGAATTCGCATGGATGTCCATGCACTTGATGATGATAAAGTGCATTATAATATCGAAATTCAAAATAATGCTGCGGGAGCAAGTATAGAACGTGCAGATTACAACGGTGCCGCGATGAAGGTTTTCTTTTCAAAGCGCAAAAATAAAAAACGCTGGATTCCCAGGACGTTTGTCATTTTTATTACGAGGGATGGCCAGAATTGCCATGAAAACCCTTTTTACCGATATTCTCTGCGAGGCCAGAATGGCGAGGAAACCGGCGTAGGTACCACCATTATTTTTGTGAATGGGTTATGGCGTGATGATTCTGATTTGGGTAAACTAATGCATGACTTTAGCTGCGCAGATCCTAAGCAGATGCAGGATGCTGTGTTTGCCAAACGCGTAGCACATGTAAAAGCGGACAAAATAGTGAGGCGCAGTATGGATGAATATGAAGCCAGAAAATACCGAAAAGCTGAGAAATCAGGCTACAAAAAAGGCCTCAAGATTGGAAAAGAAGATGGTATCAGGATTGGAAAAGAAGATGGTATCAGGATTGGAAAAGAAGATGGTATCAGGATTGGAAAAGAAGATGGTATCAGGATTGGAAAAGAAGATGGAATCAAAATCGGTGAAGCGAATGGTATCAAAAACACAGCAATGCGCATGATGCAGGCGGGATCGTTTAGTGATTCTCAGATACTTGAAGCAACTGGTCTGACAGAAGAACAGCTTAAACGAATTAAACAACAAGAAGTGAAGTAGTATGTGAGGCGCAGTATGGATGAATATGAAGCCAGAAAATACCGAAAAGCTGAGAAATCAGGCTACAAAAAAGGCCTCAAGATTGGAAAAGAAGATGGTATCAGGATTGGAAAAGAAGATGG
>JAGACY010000395.1 GCA_017613855.1 Pseudomonadota bacterium | reverse complement strand
TTTTATCTTCAACCTCATAGCCCCCATTTATACTCCGATTGCCTATCAGAAAAAGAAACTCTCGGATAATGCCCAATATGTTGGCCTTGAATCCTATTATAATGTCTATGATTATACAGAGAAGCCCAACAGCAAATTTAGTTTAACGCCCAGATCGATCAGCCTGTCTGGGGGGCACAGTGCGCCTCAGAGTGTTCTTCCTTTATCTCTGAAGTTCAATCCCATAAGTTTTGAGACTCCGGCCTTTAGATCGAAGCTCATCATGCTTGCGCAGTTGCTTGAGGACAACAAGGTAAGCATTCGTTTGGTTGGCAATAAGCTCATATTGATTATTCGGCGTGACAAACCACTCTTTCTGTTCAAGGGCAGTATTCGCACATCGAGCAATAACTTAAAGTCCGAAATGCTGCATTTTTTGGATATTCTTGGCTTAATCATTGATACAGGGGTGGTTTAGAGGGATAACCATTTGTGGACTAAGTCTGTGTTTTTGCTTATGAATTGAGGGAATGGCACAGGCCAAAAGGACGGCAAACGAAAGCATGTCAGGTCATACGATCAAAGCACTCATCTGGGATATGGATGGCACATTGCTGAACACGCTTGACGATATTGTTGGAGCGGTCAATGCGACATTGCGTCAATGGGGGTTGTCAGAAAAGTCGAAGCAGGCATTGCTTCCATTTATTGGGTATGGTGCTCGCCATCTATGTCATGGTGCAACGGGTTTTGAAGGTGATCTTCTGACGCAGTTTTTAACAGAGTACCGTCAGATGGCGATAGACCGCAATGATCCCGAGACGTATATTTATCCGGGGATTGAATCGTTGTTGCATAAAAGCCGGCATCTTGGGGTAAAGTTGGGCATATATACAAATAAGCCACAGAAATGGTGTACCAAGTTGGCAAACAAATTTTTTGGAGAAGGGGTTTTCGATGCCATTTATGGTACACACGAGGGCGGTGTGCTCAAACCGAATCCAGAAGGCATATTATGGATGTGCCGGCAATGGGAGATATTGCCGCAAGATGCGGTGATGATAGGCGATTCTCCCGTTGATTGGGAGACTGCGTGTAATGCGCGCAGTCTTGGGATTTGTGTGACGTGGGGGTTCAGGACACGCAGGGTTTTGGAGGAGGCTGGTGCGGAGTGCATTGTCGATGATTCATCAGCGCTATGTGATGCGATTGGTTTTTAGAATGACCTAGCCTTGAGACTTGCGTTTTATTTGTGTTCGTGGTAGAAGATGGGACGTTGTATTGGGCGCGATAGTATTTTGCGCCTTATCTACGCGTGATTAATAAATTCAGCCCAGGCTGGCCAAAGAGGTTGAAAATGAATTTGTCGAAAAAAATCATACTGGCAACTAGTGTTTGCGTTGCATTTTTAGCGGTAGGTATTGGATGCAGCGTTGAAGAGAGAGATATCGATCATAAAGGCGTTTTTAAATGCAAGGAGCATGCAGATTGCCTCACTGGAAGCCAATGTGTGAAAGCCAAAGAGAGTGATCCCTATGGCGAGTGCATTCGTGAAAAAGACATTGATCATTGCCGTGATAATGATGGCGATGGCTATTATACTGAGACCTCTCCGGAATATTACAATGAATGTGGTTTCTCCGAAACAGTTAATCCGCGTGACCCCGATGATGGCAATCCCTTGATTTACCCCAAAGCCACTGAGCGTTGTGATGGCGTTGACAATTCCGGCGACGGCTGTAAGGATGGTGTTTGCCCGGAAGGTAAGGATTGTACAAGTGATAAGTCTTTATGCGAAGACCTCATTACACCATGCTGGGGACCTGGTAAATACACAGAGTATGAGAACAGTGCATGTGCAGCCAGATTTATTGGTGTGACTGTTTGTATCGACGGAAGACTCGTTCATGGTATCGTCAAAGATGGTAAGATCGTAGAAGATACGTCTGGCGATAAATGTCCTGCATCCCCCGAAGAGTTGGAAACAAAGACTTCTAGTAATGGCGATGAACGCTATCATCAGGTCTCGAATGCTGATGTAGAAAAAGGCGTCGGCAGCGATCTCAAGAAAGATTTCGATAACAACTGTGATGGTGTTTTTGACTTTAAAGCTTGTACCCCAGAACCTACGACAAAATGCTTCGTGACCAAGGGCGACTCTGCTGAAATTCAGGAAGGTGGTGATCTTTCGAACTATAATCTGGTCGTTAACAAATGTGGTGGTGATGAAGCCAATTGTCCGTGCCTTGGTACGTTGATTTGCGTTGGTAACTCTTTGGTTTGTGGTAAAGGCGATACAGAAATCACAAAAACAAGTGTTGCCGATAAAGAATGCAGCGCAGCATTCGATTAATCACAGAATGGTGTCTTTTCTAAATCCCCCTCCCTGTGAGGGGGATTTTTTTTACCTGCTTAAACGCCATTTTGGTTTTTGTGCAACATGACATAATGTGCTTGTGCTAAAAGAGAAACCATCTGTTTCTCTTTTCAGGAGCGCAATAATGTTCAATTCTCAATTCAGTTCATTACCCATTCGAAAAAAGATTCCCAAAGCATTGGCCTGGATCGTCATGCTATTTGGGCTGTTTGTCATTATCGTTGGTGCCATCGTCAAAGATGACATGCCAGCAAGTGCACAGGAAATCCCTGTACCTGCCGAGCAAGTGGTTCCTGCCCAGACAGAACCCACCCAGATACAACCTGCCGAGGCTCAACAACCGGCAGTGCCTGGTGAAGCGCTCCCGGTACAGGCAATGCCAGATGGGGGTACCCCAAATCAGATTAACCCCGAATATGCAGCGCCTGCAGATGCACAAGCGCCAACTGTAGCTGAGGGAATTCCTGCGGGACAGGCCATTCCTGCAGAACCACAAGCTGCACAAGTTCCGTCGGTTATGGCACAGCCGCAAGCTGACGTACCGGTTCCTCAAGAAGAGGTGAAGCAAGCCCCCGAAGAAGATGTCGCCGAAAAATATGCGATGGGTATAGGTAAGGAAACCGTCCACAATACCAAGGCGCTTATTGAAGAAAAGCGTGCCAATGACACGACGAGCGTCTTTAGCCGCATTATGAGTATCGTCGGTATTTTTGGCTTTATTGGTATTGCCTGGCTTTTGAGTAACAACCGAAAAAAGGTTTTGTGGAAGCTCGTTGCCGTGGGCACCGCTATACAGTTGGTATTTGCCATCTTCATTTTGTGGACGCCGGTGGGGCGTGCAATTTTCAGCTGGCTCAATGATGCGGTCACGGTGTTGTTGAATTTTACATCAGCTGGTACGAGTTTCCTGTTTGCGAGCTATGCGGCGGGGACTATCGAATCGCCTTTGGTCAACACCGCAATGGCAATCTTACCGCCTATCATATTTTTTAGTTCTCTCATGACGGTATTGTATTACCTTGGTGTGATGCAATGGATCGTCAAGGGAATGGCTTCATTCATGATGAGATTCATGGGGACGTCGGGATCGGAATCGCTTTCGTCGGTTGCCAATATTTTCGTGGGCATGACCGAAGCACCACTGGTTGTTAAACCCTATGTAGCGAAGATGACCCAGTCGGAATTGTTTGCCATTATGACGGGAGGCATGGCTACGGTTGCCGGTGGTACGATGGCGGCATACGTTTCGATGCTGCTGCCATTTTTCCCGGATATTGCAGGGCATTTGATAGCCGCGAGCGTGATGAGTGCCCCGGCTTCGCTGGTCGTAGCCAAACTGATGATTCCCGAAACGGAAGAATCTGAAACGATGGGTGAAGCGAAGCTCGAAATTCCCAAGACGGATGCCAACGTCATAGATGCAGCCGCCCGAGGCGCTGGCGAGGGTTTACATCTGGCATTGAATGTCGGTGCCATGCTGTTGGCATTTATTGCCCTCATTGCATTGATTAACTTCGTTTTGGGGATGCCCAGCAGACTGGTCAATGCCCATACTTATAAGCATGTTGCGGGTTATGTGATGAGTGCCGGTGGTGAACTCGATCCCGCCTGTGATTCGATTTATTCAACCTCGGATACCATTGCCTGTACGCATGGAGCATTGCTCAAACTGGCAGATCTCAAATCGATAGAAGTAGATGAATCCTTGCGCAAACTTGGGGATGAACAATCGGAGCAGATTGAAACGACCGAGACACTTTATGATGTCGTTCTTGGGGGAGTTGGTTCGCAATTGCCCAATGCGAATTCGCCAGCCGTCATCGATTGTGAGAATACGCACGATGTGGCAGCCTGTGGTGCCGTTGTCGCAGTGACTCAGCAGGAGTCATGGACACCAACCCTTGAGAAAAAGACAATTTGGCCACTCCTCAAACTTGAAACGCTCTTAGGCTGGTAGTTTTTCCCATTTGCCTTCTTGATGGGCGTTCCCTGGGGTGACTGTTTCCTCGTTGGGCAGCTATTGGGCGAAAAGATGGCAGTCAATGAATTTGTCGCTTACCTGCATTTTGCTCATATTATCGATAAGATATCCTATCGCGGGATTGTCATTACAACGTATGCGTTATGCGGTTTTGCCAACTTCGGGTCGATTGCGATTCAAATCGGCGGGATTGGCGGGATGGCCCCGAATCGCCGATCCGATATTGCGAAGATGGGTATTAAAGCCATGATCGCGGGTTCGATTGCGGCATTTATGACAGCCACCATTGCGGGTGCATTGATATAAAAAAAAAGCGCCGCGTATCGTAAGCGATAGCGGCGCTCGCAAGGCGTATGGCGGCCATCAGCCGCCATAGCCGCGTTCCCCAAATTAACTCATTGCATTATAAGCGGCCTCGGCAATTTTCTGAGCGAGTTCTTCGAGCGCTTTTTTGACGGCTTCGATGTCTTCGTTAAGCATGAGCGCCGGGTCATTTTCGAGATATTCCTTATGGGATGCGATCTCGGCTTTAATGCTTTCCAAATCATCGGCCTGCAGATACTCGCCCATTTGTTTGACGGAACGCTCAGCCATATAGACGAGGCCTTTGGCTTCATTGATGAGGTCAACGCGTGCATGCATTTCTGCGTCAGCATTGCGCTGTGCCTCGGCTTCATCGATCATGGCATTGATTTCGTTTTCGGATAGTCCGCCCGAGGCTTCGATGCGGATATTGGCTTCGCGTCCGGTCGTTTTTTCGATAGCAGACACAGAGACAATGCCCGAGGCATCGATTTGGAATTTCACTTCGATTTGAGGTTGTCCGCGCAAAAGCGGCGGCAATCCCCACAGTTCGAATTTTGCCAGGGAGTGATTTTCGTTAGCCATGGCGCGCTCGCCCTGGAGGACGTGGACATTGACCATTTCCTGATAATCGACGGTCGTCGAAAAGATTTCGGAAGCCTCGCAAGGGATGGCGGTATTTTTGGGGATAAGCGGCATAAAGACGCCGCCCATGGTTTCGATTCCCAGCGAAAGTGGGGTGACGTCCATGAGCATGACTTCCTGAAGATCGCCGTTGAGGACACCGCCCTGAATGGAGGCACCCACGCTGACGATTTCATCGGGATTGACATCCGTGTTGATGGGCAGATTGAAGAATTTGCTTACACGTTCCCGCACGAGAGGCATACGGGTCATGCCGCCGACGAGTACAATTTGTGTAATATCGTTGGTGGTGAGTCCGGCCTCTTCGATGGCTTGTTTGCACATGGGGATGGTTTTTTCGACGAGATGCCGCGTCTTGTCTTCGAGTTCAGCCCTTGTGAGGGTGCGACTTAAATGCAGTGGTGCACCGTTTTTCATTGTCAAAAATGGGAGATTGATCTCGGTCTCTTTGGCAATGCTTAATTCCTGTTTGGCACATTCGGCAGCTTCTTTGACTCGGTAAATTGCTGCGATGTCCTCGTGCAGATCGACGCCATTTTCCTCTTTAAATTCTTTTATGAGCATTTCGACAATGATGTTATCGAAATCTTCGCCGCCGAGGAAGGGATCGCCCAGGGTTGACAGAACTTCGTACATGCCATCTCCGAGGCGCAGGATAGAAATATCGAACGTCCCACCGCCAAGGTCGTAGACGACGATAGTTTCGTTGCGTTCTTCGCCAAATCCGTATCCCAGAGAAGCGGCAGTCGGTTCGTTGATGACGCGGAGAACGTCCAATCCGGCGATGCGACCGGCATCGCGCGTTGCCTGACGCTGTGAATCATTAAAGTTTGCAGGGACAGTAATGACAGCCTGGTCGACCGTTTCCCCCAGATAATCTTCGGCAATGGTGCGCATCTGGGTCAGAATCATCGCAGAAATTTCCTGCGGGCTGTAATCTTTGTCACCGATGCGGACACCCGGTGTTTTTCGCTGCCCCGAGCCCATGGGAACAATTTCATAAGGTACGAGTGCTTTGATATGCTCGACCTCTGGATCATCCATGGTACGACCGATCAAGCGTTTGACGGCAAATACCGTCATCTTGGGATTTTTGGCGGCCTGGCGTTTTGCCACTTGTCCGACAAGGCGTTCACCGCTCTGATTAAAAGAAACGACGGACGGTGTTGTACGGGAGCCTTCTCGATTGGCAATCACGACAACATCATTGCCTTCCATGACAGACACACATGAATTGGTCGTCCCCAGATCGATGCCAATAACTCTAGACATTCTTTTCTCCTTCACCTTCGCCTTCTTCGGCTGATTCATTCTGCGCAACGACAACGAGTGCTGGGCGCAGAACGCGTTCATGCATGATATATCCTTTTAAATGCTCTTGTATGACGGAATTGTTGGGGACATCATTATTGACGACCTTTTGCAAAACATCATGAAACACCGGGTCGCAGATTTCCCCCATACTGTCAAACGGAATACAGCCGAGTTTGGCAAGTGCTGCAAGGTATAACTTGCCGGTCATTTCTACGCCCTGAAGTAATTTATCGTAGTCCTGGGATTGTTTGGCATGGACAAGTGCACGCTCAAGATTGTCCATTACCGGCAAAAAGCCCGCAACGATGCGCTCTTCTGCCTGATTCTTGTTCAGTTCCTGATCCCGGAGGACGCGTTTTCGATAATTCTCAAAATCGCTTGTCAGGCGTGTTAGTTTATCATTGAGATGTTTTTGTGCAGCAATGAGTTTTTGGTTCTCCTGCGAAAGCGTATCGCGTTCCAGATAGAGGGAACGCAGTTTCGCTTCAGTTTCCGCATGTGCTTTCTGCAGTGATGTGAGCTTTTCATTCAGCCGGGCTGTTTCATCTGTTGTTGCCGGCGATCCCTTAAGATTGCTGTTGGACTTGGGCTGTGACTGCGAGGCTGATGCAGAAATCGCATTCTTGCTGTGGGAACTGTCGTTTTCCGCTTGTTCTGCTTCGGCATTTTCAAATTCTACTTTGGTAATATCTAAAATGTCATCACTTAGGTAATTGTCAAAAGCAGACGTTGAAAATGTAATTGCAAGATCATCATCTTCTTCAGGCTGGTTATCTAAGGATATCCAATCCTGATCGTTATTTCCTTCACTTAAATCAGTGTGGGATGTTTCCTGCTTTTCGGGATTGGATTGCTTTGGAAGGGCGGATTTTCCGCGATTTGATGTTGCTTCTTCTTTGCCCGAAGATCTCGCTTCGACAGCATTAACAGCATCCAATGCCGCTTCTAATAAACCTTTATGTTGATCCATTTTAATTCTCAAATGTGGTGGTGTAAGACCAAGAATAATCCCGGAATTGTTTTTACCATTCTTTATACAATTGACACAATTTTACTGTATTTGTGCCCGAATCATTTTTTGGACCTGCGGATGATCACTAGCCATCAATTCTTCTGGAGTTCCCCTGGCAGCAATGACTCCTTCGTACACCATAGCGATTTGATCGGCGATTCTGAAGGTCGAAACCATATCGTGGCTGATGACGATGGTCGTGAGTTCAAAGGCATCATGCGCTTCGAGAATCATATCATCGACATAACGGATCATGATGGGATCCTGTCCTGTCGTGGGTTCATCATAGATCATCAGTTCTGGCTTAGTGATGATGGCGCGCGCCAGTCCGACGCGTTTTCGCTGTCCTGCAGAAATGCCGGATGGATAAGCCTTTGCAATATTGGATATTTTTAATCGCTCGAGCATTTCGGCCACACGATCCCGAATTTCATTGGCAGGTATTGGGTGAAGGCGTTCTGCCAGCGGGAAGGCAACATTCTCTTCGACCGTCATCGAATCGAAAAGTGCCGCACCCTGGAAGAGCATGCCAATCCGCGTGCGCATCTCTTCGCGTTCACGCTCCGTACATTTGGTCAGCTCGAGCCCATTGACGTTGACGGTTCCCGAATCAGGTACAAAAAGTCCCAGAATATTCTTGAGCAGAACAGATTTGCCCGAACCACTGCCGCCGATAATGACGGTAATCTTGCGCCTGGGGACATCGAGCGTCACGCCTTTGAGAACTGGTTTACCAGAAAACGATTTGTACAGATCGCGCACCTGGACATAAGGTTTGCCCTCAACATGATTGATGGTTTTGTTTGCCTTATTGGATGAATCAAAGAAACGGCGCACTTCCGGGATTTGCGTATTTCGGATGTCCTCCAGACTGCCCTGAAAAATGATCTTCCCGCCATGCAAATAGGCCACCCGATCCGCCAGCCTGAAAATACTCTGAATATCATGGCTGATAATGACGCTCGTCATGTCGTACCGCTTGCGCAGCTCTTTAATCATATTATCGACAAAGACGATCATGAGCGGATCGAGTCCCGTCGTCGGTTCATCAAAAAACACAAGTTCCGGCTGATGGATCGTCGCTCTGGCAAACGAAACGCGCTTTTTCATACCGCCCGAAAGCTCATAGGGGTATTTGTCGATAGCATCTGTCAGTCCCAGCGGTTCGAGTGCTTCTTCGACGCGTTTGCGCATTTCACTGTCGGATATTTTGATGTTCTCGACAACCGGAAACGCAATATTCTCGTAGACCGAACTGGAATCGATGAGTGCATAATCCTGCAGAATGGTTCCTGTGCGCATGCGCAGGGCATTGAGTTCGGGAATGCTGCATTCGCCGGTATTCTTCCCAAAGAGCATACACTTGCCTGCCGTCGGTTTTAACAGGCCGTTCATCGTCTTGATGAGTACAGATTTGCCCGAACCGGATTCCCCGATAATGACGGTCGTTTTCCCAACGGGAATGTCGAGCGACAGATCGTCGAGCACGAGTTTATCGCCGAATTTCTGCGTAATATGCTCGAGCCGAACGACGGGACCTTGTTCATCGGTCCAGCGCTGGATATTGGGAAGAAGCAGATTCTGTCGCATGTTTTGGGTTGGGGGCCTGGCTATCGGCTGCGCCGATACGCCTTGGCCCCAGCGTCTATCGGCTGCGCCGATACGACGCTGGTTTTTGGAAATCCGTGGGTTTCACCCACGGTTATGAGCTACGAATGTTCCGCCCCTCCGGGGCGTACGAATTGTATTTTACAATGCCATTCATTATCCATTATTCATTATCCATTATTAATTCCCATTGCATCTCGTCGCCGTTTTCGGCCCAAAATAAAGGTTATCAAAATACACATCCCCACGGGCGGGCTCTTCGCTCTTATGGTAATCGAATCGTCCCTCAAAGAGGATGCGCAGCGTCGCGCCTTTGCCGGGCCGGTATTTCCAGTGCTGTTCGTAGTCGGCACGGGGATTGACGCTAAAATGTGTCCATTTCCCAATCACGGGAATGTCCCTGCGTTCCTTTTCCATAAAGAGATACTGGGCATTGCTGATCGACAAAGGCGGTTCTTTGCTGCCGCTGATAATGTACCTCAATTGCGCCTGCCCCTGGTTGGGCCCAACATCATGAGATAAGTCAATGACGACGAACTGCAGGTATTGCTTCCAGTTCTTTACGGACCAATTCTCGACGTAATAGTATCCGTCGACACACTCGGGGATATCGTCTGCGAGCGTGATTTCCTGCACGCCTCCCCAGACGACGGTCGGGCGTTTATCTGTCGACAGCACCGGCAAATACAGAGATTGTTTGCCTTCATAAGCATATTGGGTAGACAGCGCAAAAGGTGCCCATCCTTTCGACCAGTCGAGCCACTTCCATCCAAAAAGCCCCTGCTCAAATCCGGCATTACCCAAAATATTGCCGGCATCCTGAATGGGGGCCAGCCCTGTCATGGGCTTTGTAAGTGTCTCTTCGGCAATCTGTGGGGCTTGCGATGTCGTCTCGGACGTTGAAGCATCCGGCGAACCTTTGAGATGGCAGCCCGATATAAACAGGAGGACGAATAGAGCGATGGTTGTATATTTGGTCATTTGGATGTGCATCCCTTATTAATTCGTAATTCGTAATTCGTAATTATTCAGGCATTCTTAAAGCTGTTTCTTAAGAATCTTGGATTATGGTTTAAACATTATGCAACAGGCATCAAGTTCGATCTATCCTAAGGTTCTTTCGCAAGTATCTTTGGTCTTGTCTCACTCAATTACGCATTACGCATTACGCATTCAATTCATTTCGTTCTCAGACAAAGCGTTTCGAGCCGCCAGGATTGATGATCTCGCTGCATCGAATCCTGAGTTCGCAGCCAATCGAGATAATACCGAAGATGTGACAGTTCGGTGTCATTTTTATCGCCGCGCCAGGTTCGCACCAAAATTCCATTGAGCGGACATTTGGCAAACATCGTCGACGTATTGTCTACGAGAATGATTTCAGTCAAATCCTCGGTGATCTGTCTGAGTGGCTTTTCGAAAGGCTCACGCCCGTCGTGAACTTCGACTGGTTTACAATAATCTCGTCCCCAAAGTGTAAAGCCATCGACATTGAGATAATTCCAAACACTTTCGAGATAGGCCTGCATGCCCGTAGACCAGACGGTGCATTCGAATTGTTTGGAGACATGCGCTAAAAACTCGCGTACACCAGGGCGAAGCAACGTATAGAATGTAGATCCTGCCGCAGTAAGTTCGACACATTCCGGTCCCAGCGATTCCATGCCAGAATAAATGAGTGTTTCATCCAAATCGAGAACGAGTTTTTTCATGGCATACAAATGCTCCATAGGGTAAATAGTTCAGGCGTACACCTGCTTTTGTCTGTGTACCCGAATCGCCTTTAAATTGCTATGATTTAGTGTGGCAATCCACCTCCAAAACCGGAGATTTTGATCATTCCGTTCAGCGAAGAGAGAAACAAGTGCTTTGCATTTCTTCAAAGGCCTTGCGCATTGCGCATTTCATCTTGTGCATATTCATTAGCTTTTTAATGATATCACAGAGTGTGTCTTTATATGCCCAGGAAAGCACCCTTGAATGCAGCCAGATGGAGCTCAAACCCGGTATGCGCCTGGATTATGAAGGGTATTCCGTGGTCAGCCAGCTCAGGCCCAGAGTTCGCGAGGATTTTTACATTACCATTCGGGATCTGTGGCTCAACGGCGTTTCTTTTGCCTATGCCCTCGAACAAAAGGTGATCGGCTCAGAACAAGGCATACAGACACTCTCATCGTTAGATGACTGCGGCAGCATCGACCCATGGTGGGAACCCATGGCCACGGATTTCGACAATCGCTGCGAATTGTGGATCTCCAAAAAAGCGTATCGGGAACTCAAAGGCACAGGAAAATGCTGGATCAGTGTCGATACTCTCTTCAGAAATGATGCCACTGTGCGATGGGAACTCATTGGCGAGGAAAACTTCCCATGCACCATACAGGGCATCCCCAGACTGCTTCATGCACTGCATCTTAAAACCAATCGCGGCGACGATGTCTTCGTCCTCGATGATCCCAACAATCCTCTCATACTTGCGATTGATTCGGCTTATTTTGCATGGAAGCTTATTTCTGTTTATTAAGGCCGTAACGAATCAAATATCCATTTGCAAAACGTCTTGAAATCGTGTTGGTGCAGACTCGAAAGCCTTGCCCACGACTTACGTTGGTTTGGCAAAGCCAACTCTGTTAAGTTCAGGTTCAGAATCGCGATCATTTGTGAACATCATATTCATTCTCGTATCACAATGCCGTCATTTGTAGATCTCCCGTTTACAAGGATTGGTGTATACTGTTGAGTAAATGATGGCCGTATGGTGAATCCCTTTTATTGGGGGCTTCACAGGAAGCAGGGACATCATGGGATAATGGTGAGCAATCGTACAGACGGCGGTACTGCAATTGCCGGGGACGTGACAAATGAAATCAGCCAGAGAACACCTTATTCGAATTTCGGCAGCGGTGTGCAGTCTGATGTGCTGCGCAGTTGTTGTTGTGATCATGGGGCACACTGCATTTGCCGAGAGCGACGCATGCATGACGCTCGACAAAAATCAGCATTGGACGGATGAATTTAATAGTCTTATGGCGAACTATAAGACCCAACAATACGATGAAGCCCTTAAGCATGCGGATAAACTCAATAAGATTTGCAGTCGATCGCCGGCCCTCAATTTTTCGATAGCCCAGATTTATCATGCGATGGGGGACGATGCCAAAGGGCTTTTCTATATTCAGCGTGCCACAAACTCGACGGAACAATTTGCCGTCAAAGGCGATTTGCTGGAGCGCATGTGGTACACACGCTATGAAATGGAACATCCCGATGCAGCTCCGGAAAGTATCAAAAAACTCAGGAATGACAATGAACGGCTGAGATCGGAAGCTGAAGTTTTGCGTGAACAGGAAGCACAAAGAAAGATCACAGAAGCTGAAGAATTCATGACCAGAAAGTCGCATTATGCCATCGGCATGTGGACTGGCGTAGCCAGCGCCGGCCTTGGTATCGTTCTGACTGGTGTTGGCGCCGGTCTTTTTGCCGCAAACCGCGATGATGCCATTTCATTTAACAATGACAATGCCAAAGTTTCTGTCAAACCAGCCAATTATGCGTACATGGGACTGATGGGGGCTGGGATTGGCCTGACGGTCATCGGTGCTGCTTTTGCCGGTATCATTGGTTATCATTATTTAAAGCTTCAGAATGATTCGGATCTTTCGATGAATATTTCGCCTGCGGGCATGCTGGTGGACATCCATTTTTGATCGCTTGCCGATTGGGGAGAATGTGTTATGTCAAACAGAACAATCATTACATTATTCCTCTTTGCTGCAGCTATTCTGGCAGAAGGGTGCGGTTCGAGCGATTACGCAGGCTATATCAAATTGCGCTATGAATCGTGCAATGCTTCGAACGGGCAGTACGAAGTCGGCAAAGACGGCAGGGATATATGCAGCTGCTTCTTTAACAACGGAATTCCACTTGAATGTCCCGAAGGCCTTGTCTGCGATATGGTGCATCAGCGGTGCGTTACATGCGAAGAAGGCAAATCCTTTTGTCTTGATGGAACCATTCATATCTGTCTGAATGGCGAATGGCAAACGCAGGCCTGTGAATCGAAAGCATGTTTAAATTCGAATCAGTGTGACCCCATAGAACTTGACCCTATATGCTGCAAGGACGCCAGTGATGTTCCCATTTGTTCAGATGCTGCAGAGAATGGCATACTCGCTGTTATTGGCAATACGTATGTATTGGATGAATGTGCCAATGGCTGCGAAAATGGTGCTTGTCTGCCATGCAGCGGTGCAGAAACACGCTGTGAAGAAAACACCACTGGGGAGGGTACTGCTGCGAATTTGATTACATGCAGGAATGGATATAAGCGTGTTTCTCTCTGCAGCTCAGAGGTATGCAATGAGGCAGGGACAGAGTGCGGAGACAATCTTTCCGGCGAAAGCGATTGCAAAGGGGAGGCAGGCCGAACCCGGTGCGTCGCCGATGAAGGCTTGTTTATACAGCAACTATGCACTGACGATGCCTGGACATTCCAAAAAAACTGTGAGTATGGATGCAGCCAGACAAAAGATATATGTGCATCTCAGGAGAGCGTCCACACGCCCGTTCTGCAATGTCTGAACGGTAAATATAAATGTGAATATGATATCGTGAGTAATCAATATAAGCTTTATCACTGCAAGAATGGGTCATGGGACAATGGTAAGCTTTGTGATCATGGGTGCGTGATCAATTACGACACTCAGGAGGGGTATTGTAAATCCGGAACCGAAGACAATCCACAAGGCTGCAGTGAAACTGAATATCGATGCAATGGCGAGACACGAGAACAATGCCGGGATGGCCTGTGGGTTTCCGATCCCTGCACAGATGGAAAAAAGTGCGTTGCTATCGATGAATCCAGCGTCGAATGTCAGGAAACCTGCACCCCCAGATGCGAAGATACTCCAGATGGATTTGGGCGTATTGTATGTGCAAATGGTAATCCAAATGCAGCAAGTGTCTGTTCTGGCAAAGTATCATGCAACCCGAAGACCAATGCATGCGGCCAGTGCCTGAACAAAACCTATCAATGCAAGACTTCGAATGCTGGCGTGGTTACCTTGTCGTATTGTTCGGATGGTCAATGGAATAATACAGATCCCAAACCGTGCTACCAATGCAAACCCGGTGTGGAAGAAGGCAAAAATATAGAAGATGTATGTACTGCGGAACCTCAGAATAAGAATTGCGAGAATGGATATTATAAATGGGATGAGAAGGAAAAGAAGATTCTTTTGTGTGCCGATGATGAATGGGTAGAAGATATTCCGGAATATAATAATATGGTGTATTATAACGATTTAGGCAATAACTACTCCCAGGTATATGTGTGTACATCTGGTAAAAATAGAAAATATATATTTGATACGCCGTTTACTGAAACTAAATTACAAGAGTTGATTCAGAATCTTTCTCCACTCGATA